>VAWT01000417.1 GCA_005883415.1 Actinomycetota bacterium
TGCCGACGATGGCGAGCCGGTGGGGGAGACCGGCCCGCGCGAGGCCCGCGACTGCCTCCCTGACGGCGGCGAAGTTCTTGCGCGGATGGAGGACTGCCACGAACAGCACGTACGGTGTGGCGACCAGGCCCGGCTCGAGGTCGAGACCTGGCCGAAACAGGTGGTGGTCGACGCCGTGGGGGACGGCGTGCACGTCATCAGGGGCGCGCCCATAGGCGTCGATCACCTGCCGGCGCGCAGCGCCCGAGGGCGTGATGACGCGGGCCGCAGCGGCGACGGACGCGTGCGTCGCAGTGTCGATCGCGGCCGCGAACTCGGGATGGAGGATGCGCCGGAGCGTGGGGTCGGCCCAGCTCGCCTCGTGCACCTGCACCACCAGCGGACGACCGTCCGGCGGCGGTGCGTGCCCGCTTGCAAGCCACACGTCCGCCCGTCCACGCCGCACCAGTTTGACCGCCGGATCGCTGCGCAGCTCGCCCAGCACCGACGCCCACGCGGTGCCGTGTCCCGTGCCCGGGGACAGCGCGGCCAGGCCAGGCGCCAGGCCAACCCGCATCCGGCCGCGTCCTAGCACCGCCGGCATGGCGCGAGACGCCCGGCAGCCGGATTGAGCGAGCCGCGGTGGACGTAGACTCCCCCACGGTCATGCATCGGCGCTTACCGGCGACGTGGACGCGGCTCCACCAGCGCTTGTTCTTGTGGCGCTGGCGTAGGAACGTAGGGGCAAAGCGCTTCGCGCAGTTCGGCAAGCGTAGCCTGATCTATGCCCCCAGGGCGGTCCTCGCGCCACATCGGATCGAGATTGGCGACGACGTCCTGGTCCACGAGGGCGCGATGTTCTCTGTGGTCGAGCACTACAACGGCCGCGACCACCAGCCTCACCTGCGCATCGGCAGCGGCACCAACATCGGCGGCGGCATCTGGTTCAGCTGCGTGGGTTCGATCGACATCGGTGAGAACAACCTACTGGGCCATAACATCTTGATCGCTCACTCCTACCACGCGGACGAGGATCCCGACACGCCGATTATCCGTCAGCCGATGGCGCCCCCCGAGCCCGTGACCGTCGGCCCCGGCTGCATTCTCGGGCCCCACGTGGCGATCCTTGCCGGGGTGACCATCGGGGCGAACTCGTTCATCGCCGCGAACGCGGTCGTGACCAACTCAGTCCCGCCAAACGCGGTCGTGGTCGGCAATCCCGCGCGCGTGATCCGCCGCTACGACCGCGACCGGGGCGCATGGGTCAGGACGGACGGCTGAGCGTCGGGCTCGACGTCGTGGCGCCGACGGTCACCGTGGCAGTGGTCTCGTTCAACACGCGCGACCTGCTGTTGCGCTGCCTGCAATCGCTCGAGCCCGAGGCTGACGCGGGTCTCGCGGATGTCTGGGTCGTGGACAATGACTCGATCGACGGCTCGGCGGAGGCGGCACGTGACCAGGCTCCCTGGGCGCAGGTGATAGATGCAGGTGCCAACGTTGGCTATGGGCGTGCGGTTAACAGCGTTGCCCGATGGACGAGGAGCGAGTGGTTGCTGGCCGCGAACGCGGACGTCGCGTTTGAGTCGGGCGCGCTCGAGGCGCTGATCGCTGGCGCTGAGGCCGGTCGCGTCGGATGCGTCGCTCCTCGGCTGGTGCTCCCTGGCGGCGCCATCCAGCATTCGGTGCATCCGCTCCCGACCGTGCCGCTGACGCTCGCGTTCAACCTCGGCCTACATCGCCTGAGCTACGGCTTCGGCGAGCGCCTGTGCCTCGAGGGATGGTGGGATCCCGAGCGCTCCCGGGATGTGCCCTGGGCAATCGGTGCCTGCCTGCTGCTGCGACGCGAAGCCTTCGAAGACGCCGGAGGCTTCGATGAGGACCAGTGGATGTACGCCGAGGACCTCGACCTCCAGTGGCGCATGCGCCGGCGCGGTTGGCGCACGCGCTACGCGCCCGCGGCGCGCGTGCTGCACGAGTCGGCGGCGGCAACGGGCCACGCGTTCGGCGATGAGCGGACGGGGCGCTTCATGGCCGCGACCTACACGATGCTGCTCAAGGCCCACTTGGAGGGCATCCGCGGTCTCGCTTCGCGGGGTGCAACCAGATGAGCCACGCGTCCGCAGAGCTAGAGCGCGAGGTCGCTGGCTATCGCTGGTACCACACGCTCGACCTCGCCCACGGTGTCGTGACCGAAGGGATGTTCGACCACCGACCGGTGGTGGATCGATATCTGATCCCCGGTCAGCTCTCCGGCATGCGGTGCCTCGACGTGGGGACGATGGACGGGTTCTGGGCATTCGAGATGGAGCGGCGGGGGGCGGAGGAGGTTGTGGCCACGGACGTGGCGGCGGTGGACGATCTCGACTGGCCGCCGCTGTGGCGCCAGCGGGTCGACCCGATCCTTGACCGGACAAAGGCAGACCGGTTCGCACTAGCCCACGCCGCGCTGGGATCTCGTGTCACCCGGATTGAGCGTTCGGTCTATGAGCTAGACCCCGAAGAGCTCGGGTCTTTCGACGTCGTCTTCGCGGGTGATCTCCTGGTGCACCTCAAGGACCCGATCACCGCCGTGCAGCGCCTGCGATCCGTTTGCCGCGGCAGCGCCATCATCTGCAACCCGGTGAAGCGGTTTCCGCTGGGCCGCGGGCGCGCCCTAGCGGAGCTGGACGGCGTCAACGAGTTTCGGTGGTGGCTCTTGAGCGAAACCGCGGTCAAGCAGTTGCTGCGCGCTGCCCCTTTCGGGCGAGTGGAAGTAGGACGGCGCTTCGAGCTGCCTCCGCGCGGATCTCCGAAGTGGAAAGGCTTGCGCTGCGCAATGCGCGGCTATGTCGGCTGACGGCCGCCGGCGACTTGGGTCAGCGCCTCCATCGCGGCCCGGTTGAACCCGGTCTCGGTGTACCGGCGCGCTGTCTGAAGACCACCCGCTCGCAAGCGTGTCCGCAACTCGGGCTCGGAGGCAAGCCGTCTCGCCGCGTGCGCGATCGCCATTGGGTCGGCGACGGGGACGAGCAAGCAATTCTGTTCGTGGCGCAGGTACTCTCCGGAGCCCCCACGGCCGGTGGCGATCACGGGGCGTCCGACAGCCATGGCCTCAAGTGGCACCAATCCCCAGGGCTCCTCCCAGCGCACCGGGAACAGCACCACGTCAGCTGCGGCGTAGATCTCGGGCAGCTCAGCGCGTGGGCGCATCCCGAGCTCACGCACGCGATTCTCAAGGCGTCGGTGCGTAGCGAGCTCCCGCAGCCGGGCGCTCACGCGCTGGTCTCCGGCACCCGCGAGCGTCAGGGTGGCCTCCTCCGGAAGCCCGGCAAGTGCCAAAACGGCATCGCTCACCCCTTTTCGCTCATCGAGCCGTCCCGCGTACAGCAGGCTCCACGTCCATGACCGGTCAGGACGCCGCTCCAGATAGGTGGGATCGATTCCTGGGTGGACGATCGAGCTGTCTCCAAGCGCGTATCCAGCTGCGCGCGCGTGCGCACGGATGGTCTCCGAGACCAGCAGGCAATGGGCGGCGGCCTCTATGTT
>VAWT01000418.1 GCA_005883415.1 Actinomycetota bacterium
ATTCGAAGAGAGCGATTCCCGATGATCGCGAGAACCACGATCAGCGGCACAACGAGGAGTGAGATCGGGCTCAGTCGAATGGAGCCCGGCCGGGCTTGCGGAAAGGCGATCGGGAGCAGGAGCGAAAGCAGCTTGTAGCAGGCCACCGTGCGTTCGTTTCCACGGCCGTGGACCGCTACCTCGCTGAACCGAGCCCGCTCGAGCAGAAGTCGCAGGCCGGATGGCGTGAACCGCCAGTAGTCATGAGGGATGTAGTGCCACCGGGCGGCGAACGGCACGGTCAAGATCAGCCGACCCCCCGGACGAAGGCATCGGTATGCCTGAGCGAGGAAGGCACCCGGGTTTTCGACGTGCTCGAGCGTCTCCGTCGCGAGCACGACGTCTGCCGAACCATCGTCCACGGGCCATAGTCCGTCGAGGGCGATCCGGCGTACATCGGGCATCGAATAGCCAAAATTGGTCGCGGACTCTTCAGTGTCTAGCCCGATGTACGTGGTCTCCGGCGGAATCAGACGGCGGTATGGCTGTGCGCCACACCCGACGTCGAGCAGCGTTCCTCGTGCTCGCGAGAGCGGTTCGGAGAGATCGCGCCAGAGCGAGCCGGCCTGGAGATCGAAGAATCGGCGGACAGCTGCCCGGACACGCCCACGAGTGCCCTTGACGGGCTTGAAGGTCGGCGGGCGCCAGCGCTCGGTCGTGCGGAGCGCGAGGTTCTCACGCGATGTCCGATTCATGGCGGCGTGGGTGCCGGTCGATAGCGCTCGAGCAGCTGCGGGCGCTCCTCAAACCAGCCCGCCATCCCCTCGAGGCCCTCGTGAAGCGGAGTTCGCGCTCGCCATCCGAGCGTCCTCGCTGCTGCCGCGGGGTCGCCGAACCAGACCTCGGTGTCCCATGGGCGTGCGTCCATTGTGCTCCACTGCGGCGGCTCCTCGACGTTACCGTATTTGGCGCGACGAGCGGCGGCCAATGGCCGTCGGACGCGGTTCGAACGAGCGTCGGCATCAGGCGGCGCGGGTCCTCCCACGGGCCATAGATCGAATACAGCCGTAACGTGACGGCCACTTGACGGTAAGTCGCAGCCGCGAGCCGGCACAGATGGGTGGCCGCTGCCTTGGTCACCGCATAGTGCGAATTGGGCTCGAGGCGATCGAGCTCCGAGGCTGCGCCGTCCCGATGACCATATTCAGACGAAGAGCCGGCGTGCACGACGCGGGCGTCCACCGCCCGGGCAGCTGCGAGCAGTGTCTCCGTGGCGCGAACGTTGACGGAGAGCATCGCGTCCAGATCCTGTTGCCACGGATAACCGCCGCACCCCGCCAGGTGGAACAAGACTTCTGGCCGGCGCTCGAGGACCGCTCCAGCGAGCGCGTCCGCGTCACCAAGGTCCACGGAGATAAGAGGAAGGTCTCCGCGAACGTCGTCCAACCGCCAAAGATCGCTGCCTGGCCGGACGATGGCCTCGGGCTGGTCGCCACTCGCC
Organism: Actinomycetota bacterium; assembly: GCA_005883415.1. Taxonomy (GTDB): domain Bacteria; phylum Actinomycetota; class Thermoleophilia; order Solirubrobacterales; family Solirubrobacteraceae; genus Palsa-465. The sequence goes on from VAWT01000418.1 coordinate 1,481, forward strand.
AGCAGAGTGCGTACTAAGTTGGCGCCGACGAAGCCGCCGGCACCGGTGACCAGGGCCCTCATGCGCTGCGGCGGCCCAGGAGGCAGAGGTTCCCCAGCGGAAGGGTGAGCATGATCTGCCCGATCTTCGATTGCTTCAGCCGCGGCAAGAACGATGCCTTCGGCCCGTGGGGAAGTGGAGCCAGATGGACGAGATACCCGATCGAGTACGTGTTTCGTACGGGTTTCACCGAGATCACATCGAAGCCCGCCTGACTGAACAAACGTCGCATCGTCTCGGGCGAGTAGAGGTACGTGTGCTCTATATCGAAGATCGGGCTGCGTTCGCGGAGGACCCTTGCCGACCAGGCGTCGACGTTGTGGTTCAGGGCGAGGATCACACCGCCGGGACGAAGCAGGCGACGGATCTCGCAAAGCACCGCTCCAGGATCGGCGAGATGGTCGAGAACCTGAAACAGCGTGACCGCATCGAATGACGCGGGGGCAAACATTCCGCGCTGCAAGAACCCGGACTCAATCATCGGTGCAACGCGGGCCGGCGCGTGGGCGATCGCGTCCTGGCTCGGCTCGACCCCGCGCACTCCGCGCCAGCCAAGGTCGAGCGCGAGTTCCAAGACGAAGCCGTTGCCGCACCCGACGTCGAGCAGCCCCTCCCGCGAGGGCACTAGACCCGAGAGACGTCGCAGCGCCCTGGCGTAGGTGGCCTTCAGCCCATCTAGCTCGTGTTCGTAGGCGAACGTCGAGGCCCGATAGAGCGCCAGCATCGATTCTTGGTCCACGATCGGATCTGACCGCACGAGTCCGCAGCGTCTGCATCGAACCAGCCGATGATGCGTCCGATCCGGCAAGCGGCGGGCCGAGAAGGTGGCTGGTGTTAGCGCGTCGGGCGGGAGGCTCGCCGCGTAGATCTCGTCCGCTTCGTTCTCGATTCGGCAGATCGCGCACCTCGTCGGCTCCAGCCGGGGTCGCTGTGCAGCGCCCTCGGTGTGGACGTTCACGACCGAGGCGCCCCAGTCGGTGACGCGACGGATTCGGCGGGCGGGATGCGGCGACTGACCACGCCCTCGGGCAGGTCGGCCCCACGCGGCGGGTTGATCACCGACTCGACCACGAACGGCGGCCGCCCCTTCACCTCCTCGTACATGTGCGCCAGGTAGGAGCCGATGATCGCGGTGCACAGCAGTTGAATGCCGCCGATGAACAGAATCACGACGATGACCGTGGTGAAGCCCTTGGGTGCAGAGTGGGGATCGACGATGCGCACTATGAGCTCCACCAACAGCGCCACAAACGAAACGCCGACCACGGTCAACGCCAAGGCGGTGATGGCGTCGAGCGGCTTGTATGAGAACGACAGGATCGCGCGACG
>VAWT01000170.1 GCA_005883415.1 Actinomycetota bacterium
TTACCTGGCCACCCGAGTGGACAAACACCGGTGGAGGTACCACCACTACCGGTGCGGCCTCAGGTGGCAGCGACGCCGCCGCCATACCGCTCGAGGGAAGCACGAGCACGGCGTTCGCAAGCTTCCGTCGTTCGAGTGCGTGCAGAAGGATGTTCTGCAGCCCCGGCCGGTTGAGGCGCGCCGGCGAGTCCAAGCGGACCGCGTAAGGGAGCCTTAGATCGTCGGCGAGCAGCGAGGCTGTCGTGGTGGAGAAGACGACTGCGCGAGGCTCAAGGCGTCTTAGGGCGCTCGCGATCGCCCGCCGCGCGGCGAGCGCCTCGACCAGGTCCGTCACCGGGTACGCGCGGCGGAGCCTGCTGGTAGCGCCGACCCGGACGCCGACCGTCTCGACGGTGATGCCAGCATGACCGGCCAGCTCCGCGAACCATCCGTCGGCGATCCTTAGTCCCCGCGTGGTGCCGAGCGAGAGCTGGAGCAGGTCAGGGTGCATGGCCGATCTCAGCTCGTGGACGGGTCGGGCATCGGGTGGCGGCGATCTCCAGCGCAGCACGGTAGGCGTCGACCGTGGCCGTGCCGCAATGACGCCAGGTGAAGTTTTGCTCGACGGTTGAGCGGGCGGCCTGGCCGAGTGCCGAAAGGCGACCGGGGTCAGCAATGGTCGCCTCGAGGAGACGAGCGAGCGCGCGATGGTCGTCCGGCTCCACGAGCAGCATTCCGTCGCCTGCGCCTGCGATGTCCTCGGGGCCGCCTTCGCCGCGCGAGCCTACGGCGGGAAGTCCGCCCGCCATCGCCTCGATGTACGCCACGCCGAACGGCTCCTCGACGCTCGGCATCACGTACAGGTGGCAGCGCCAGGCCTCCGACAGCGCCTCTGAGTGCGGGAGCTGGGCCAGAAACCGCACTTTGTCTCGTAGCCCGAGCCGATCGGCGAGCGCCTTTAGTGGTTCGCGTCCCGGCCCGTCGCCGATGATCACGTAGTTCGGGCGGAGCTCTGGCGCGATCTCCGCCATGGCGTGCAGGACGACCGCGTGGCGCTTGCGCGATTGGAGGTGCGCGACCGTGACGAGCGTGACCCGCTCGTGGCGGCGCTGCCGCGCAGCAGGAAAGTCAGCCCCGAAATGGATAACCCGGGTCTGGATCGGCCGATCGGCCAACTGCTGAGAGCGCTCGGCGGCCCATGTCGAGTTCGCCAGCACCAGCTCGACTTCGCGCAGCGTGGCCGCGGTCGCGCTGCAGGCGAGGCCGCTGCGGCGGTGGACGTAGATGATGTCCGGACCGTGCGTGGAGGCGACCACGGCCGGGACACGCGCGGTCCGGGCGCGGCGGCGCCACCATGACGTCGCGAAGCCTGTGGGCACCAGCGAGTGCGCGTGGATCACCTGGAACGGCCAGCGGCGCCACAGCTGGGTGAGAGCCAACGCCAGTGAGGGAGCGGCCCAATACCCCCAGGCGCCATAGGACCAGGGGCGCGGAGGCGCGACCAGCGGCACCGCCTCGACGGCGAGGCCGTCGATCGTGGTCGACCTGAGGGTCGCTCGCGCGTTAGCGAGCCACCGGCGGAGCTCGCCCCGTCGGAGAACCGACAGCGGCGGCACCGGTCGGCGCAGCACTAGGACGTGCACCTCCGCACCTGCGTCGCGAGCGGCGAGCGCCTGCCGGTGGGCCCACACGCCGTGTACCGGATCGAACTGGGACGGATACCATTCCGCGACCACCGCAACGCGCACCCGTTCAACCCCCTCCAGCCGCTCGCTGGATCGCCGCGGCGAAGGCCTCGACGTCGCGCCCGAAATCATGCTCTGCGTCAACGGCCCGGCTCCCAGTCGCCAGCTTCGCGCGCAGCGCGTCGTCATCGCAGAGCCTGCGGAGCGCGCTCGCGATCGCGCCCACATCCTCGGGATCGACCAGCAACGCGTTGCGCCCTTCGAGCGCGAGATCATCGACCGCTCCGACACGGCGGCTGCACAGCAGCGGAAGGCCGGCGGCGACGGCCTCTCGGACCGCCGCGCCGAATGGCTCGAACGTGCTCACGAGCGCAAAGATGTCGGCTTCTGCGTAGGCATTGGCCATCTCCGCGGCGGTCGAGAAGCCGTGAAACACGGCCGTGACACCGAGCCGGCTCGCCACCTCGCGCAGTTCGAGCTCCAGTGGCCCCACGCCGTGAACGTGCAGCTCCGCCCGGTCCGCGGAGCCACCGGCCAAGGCGAGCGCCTCCACTAGCCGGCTGAAGTTCTTATCTGGCACGAGCCGCCCGACGGTCACCAGCCGTATGGAGGATCTGGAAGAGGGAGGCTGCCGCGCGCCGGCGGCGGCGCGAATGGGCTCGAGGTCGGCGCTCTGGAGGCTGAGCTCGATGGCGTCGAACGGGACGCTAATCCCGAGCAGCCGCTTCCGGGCGCGCGAGCTGACGGCCACGAATCCCTGCGCGCGAGCGGCGAGCCACCGGTGTAGGGCCCGCTGGGGCGCAGGCAGCGTCGCTTCCACATCGCGCGTCACCTCGGTCAGGATCACAAGCGGGCGCTCACGTCGGCGACACCAGGCCAGAGCTCGGAGTGTGGCGGGGCCAAACTCCGAGGACACCACCACCCGCGCGCCGAAAGTCGAGAGGGCTCGTTCCAGCCCCCGCGGCCACGACACCGGGGTCCGGCCGCGACGCGGCAGCTCGTATGCCCGCAGATACACCGCGTCGTATGAACGTTCCCCGGCAAACCATTCCGCTGGCTGATCCCAGCTCGTCTGGCGTGGCGAGGAGTAGATGACCCGGAGCCCGATCTGGTCGTGGGCCGCAAGCGTCGTGAACAGCGGTTCGCGATAGGGGGCCGGCGCCGGCATGAGGACGGCGCACGGGATGTGAGCAGGGGCCACGAGCGAAAGAGGATCTTATGAGTCGAGTTCGCTAGCGGCGAGGTGCACTATCGTGCCGCGCTCCATGACCAACGTCAAGGTAGGCGGGTTGGCGTTCGGTTCGGCGTCCAACCGAGCGTCCTTTGCCAACTTCGCCGTCCGCAACATGGGGCCGGTGTCCCTCGCCTCCCTACACTGAGAGCATGGCCTCACAGCGACAGATCCACGTCGGCGGCGTGCCGATCGGCGGCGGGGCTCCGGTGGCGGTGCAGACGATGACGAAGACCGAGACAGCCGACCTGCCGGCGACGATGGACCAGATACGCCGCGTCGCGGAGGCGGGCGCTGACCTGGTCCGGGTGGCGGTTCCCCGCGATCAGGACGTCGACGCGCTGCGGACGATCGTGCGCGAGTCGCCGATCCCGGTGATCGCCGATATCCACTTCAACTACACGCTGGCGCTGAAGGCGCTCGACGCCGGCGCCCACTGCGTGCGGCTGAACCCCGGCAACATCGGCGGGCCGGAAAAGGTGGCGCAAGTGACGGCTCTGGCATCGGAGCTCGGCACGCCGCTGCGGATCGGGGTCAACTCCGGCTCGCTGCCGAAGCACCTGCACGAGCTCGAGCGCGAGAACCCCGTCGAGGCCCTGGTGACGGCGGCCGTCGAGTTCGTGGAGCTGATGGAGCGGCTGTCGTTCGAGAACTTCAAGGTCTCGATCAAGTCGACCAACGTTCCGAACACGATCTCCTCCAATCGCCTGCTGTCAGAGCGCATCCCGTACCCGCTGCACCTTGGGATCACCGAGGCCGGCACGAAGTGGTCCGGCTCACTGAAGTCGGCAGTCGGGCTTGGCACGCTGCTGGCAGACGGGATCGGCGACACGATCCGGATCTCGTTATCGACCTTCCACGCCGAAGAGGAGGTCAAGGTCGCCTGGGAGATCCTCAAGGCCCTGAAGCTGCGCCAGCGCGGACCCGTGCTCATTGCCTGCCCGACCTGCGGGCGGCTCCAGTTCGACATGGACAGCGTGGTAGCCGAGGTCGAGAAGCGACTCGAGGACTACGAGGACCCGATCGAGGTATCGGTCCTCGGCTTCGTGCGCGATGAGGCCGACGCGGAAAAAGCACGTGAGTGGCTAGCCGAGAATGAAGACGCCACGGCGATGACCCCGGAGCGGATGGCGGCGATGGAGGCCGCTTCCGTGGACGAGGAGCCCGTGCGGCTCGACGAGGAGCTCTCGCCGGTGGCGGGGCGTCGCTTTACGCGGACGTAGGACGCCGACTCACCCCTGCGCCGCGCGCCGCGGGGGGCAGCGCGGGGTCTACCCGACTTTGGAGAACTCCTCCGCCACCTTCGACCAGTTGACCGTGTTCCACCAGGCGTCGATGTAATCCGGGCGCCGGTTCTGGTACTTGAGGTAGTAGGAGTGCTCCCAGACGTCCACGCCGAGCAGAGGCGTCTGGCCCTGGCTGATCGGGCTGTCCTGGTTCGGGGTCGAGACGACCTGGAGCCCCGAGCCGTCGTGCACCAGCCATGCCCAGCCCGACCCGAACTGCTTCACGCCGGCGTCCTTGAGCCTGGCCTGGAAGTCCTGGAACGACCCGAACGCCGCATCGATCGCTTCGCCGAGAGCGCCGTCCGGCTCGCCGCCCGCGCTCGGGCCCATCCACTCCCAGAAAAGGGAGTGGTTGTAGTGCCCCCCTCCGTTGTTGCGAACCGCTGCCTGCTTGTCCTGCGGCAGCGCGCCGAGGTTCTTAAGGACCTCCTCGACCGGCTTATCCGCCCACTCGGTCCCCTCGAGCGCCGCGTTGGCGTTAGTGACGTATGCCTGGTGATGCTTGTCGTGATGCAGGTGCATCGTCTCTTCGTCGATATGGGGCTCGAGGGCGCTGTAGTCGTACGGCAGCGGCGGGACTTCATATGCCATTGCGGCTCCTTGGACGACGTTTACCGGCCTTTTCTACTTCTTCTATCAGACCGCTTTCGCCCGCAACTGATCCCGCCGAGCGCGCGACTCCAGCCCGCCCTCAAGCCCCGGGTACGCTTGGCGACCGATGACCCGCCTGTCGTCGTATTTCCTTCCCACCGAGCGCGAGCCTCCCGCGGACGCGGAAGCCATCTCCCACAAGCTGATGGTTCGTGCCGGCCTCATCCGCCAGGTCGGCTCGGGGCTGTGGTCATGGCTGCCCGCCGGATGGCGCGTGCACCAAAGAATTGTCGAAATTGTGCGCGAGGAGATGAACGCGATCGGGGGACAGGAGATGCTGATGCCTGTGCTGCAGCCTGCCGAGCCCTGGCGCCGCAGCGGCCGCTATCCGATCGAGGAGCTGTTCAAGCTGAACGATCGGCGCGGCGCCGACATGGTGCTGGCCCTGACCCATGAGGAGGTCGTCACGGGCCACGTCGCCGCCGCCATTCGCTCCTACCGCGACCTGCCCCTGATCCTCTACCACTTTCAGATCAAGGAGCGCGACGAGACCCGGCCGCGCGCCGGCGTGCTGCGCACGCGAGAGTTCATCATGAAGGACTCCTACACGTTCGACCGGGATCGCGAGGGGCTAGACGCGCGGTACGAGAAGCACGTCGAGGCCTACGACCGGATGTGCGACCGGTGCGGGATCGAGTGGTATCGGGTCGAGGCGGACGTGGGGGTGATGGGAGGGGTCGGCGCTCACGAGTACATGGCCCCCTGCGCCGCGGGCGAGAACGACGTGGCCCTGGCAGACGGCTACGCAGCGAACGTGGAGGTAGCCAGCGCGGAGGCACAGCCGGTCGAGCTGCCCGAGCAAGTGGCCGGCCCAGCGGAGGTTGCGACCCCGGGCCTGACGACCGTGGAGGAGGTCGCAAGTGAGCTGGGCGTCGCCCCTGGGGCGCTTCTCAAGGCCTACCCGGTGGTCCTCGACGGCGACGATCTGAGGATGGTGATCGTGCGGGGAGATCACCGCGTCAACGACATCAAGCTGGCCACAGCGCTCGGCAGACAATTCCGGCCCGCGCGGCCGGAGGAGGTCGAGCGGCGCCTCGGGCCGCCGGGCTACATCGGCCCGGTGGGAGCGCAGGTTCCGATCTTGCTCGACGCCGCAGTCGAGCGGGGTCAATACGTGACCGGGTCGAACCGACCCGATTCCCACCTGCGCGGGGTCGAGCCGGGGCGCGATTTCCACTACGAGCGAGTGGACGTGCGCACGGTCGTAACGGGGGATACGGTCGACGGAAGGCGGATCCGCATCGAGCCCGCGATCGAGGTGGGCAACATTTTCAAGCTCGGCACGCGCTACTCGGAGCCGCTGGGGGCCGTGTACCTGGACGAAGACGACTCGGAGCAGCCCATCTGGATGGGCTCGTACGGCTTCGGGCCGGCGCGGGCGGCCGCCGCGGCGGTCGAGCAGTACGCCGACGACCGGGGGATCTCGTGGCCGCGGACGGTCGCGCCGTTCGACGTCGAGCTCGTGGCGCTCGGCAGACAGGGAGGCAAGGAGCGGGAGCTGGCCGACCGGCTGTACGACGACCTGCGGGCGAAGGCCGTCGGGGTCCTGTACGACGACCGAGACGTGGGACCGGGCGAGAAGTTCGCGGTCGCGGAGCTGCTGGGATGTCCTTTGCGCGTAACGGTCGGAAGGATCGAGCAGCTGCCGGAGCTGCCGTGACGGGCGCCGTGCGCGGGCGGCAGTCAAAGCGGCGCCTGCTCGGCATCGACCGCTCCGGTCCGCCACCGGCGGCCACGCTCTCTGGCCACCCGCTGAATCCATGGACCGTCCCGAACGCCATCGGCTTCGCGCGGCTGGCCGGAATTCCGGTGTTCCTCGTCCTGCAGCTATCGAGCCCCAACGGACATGACACGGTGGCCATCGTGCTATTCGCGGTGATCGGCTGGGCCGACTACCTGGACGGCTTCGCCGCCCGTCTGACCGGCCAGTACAGCCGCCTCGGGGCGCTGCTGGACCCGGTGATCGACCGCCTGCTCGTAATCTCCGGGATGGCGGTCTGCTGGCATTTCGAGCTGCTGCCACGGTGGGCGATCGTGGTCGTGATCGCCCGGGAGGCCCTGATGCTCGCGCTCAGCCGCTATGCGATGCGGCGGGGGCTCGAGCTGGAGATCAACTGGCCTGGCAGGCTGGCGGTCGCGCCGATCATGGGCGCGCCCTTCTTCGCAATGGTCGGCGTGCACTGGCTCGCGCTGGTGCTGCTGTACGTCGGCATGGCTCTCGCGCTGTCGGCTAGCGTTCTGTACGTATGGCGGGGGGTCCAGCAGATCAGGCGGCAACTCTCAAGCTCAGCTTGACCCTCGGGGAAAGCCGGATATACTCGCTCGGCACGGCAAAGCGCGACCTCCGGGAACGGGGAGGGCTTATCTCATGGACACGTTTCCCGACCTCGGCTCGCTGTCAGATCAGGAGCTGAAGGATCTCATCAAGCAACTAACCGCCGAGGAGATGGAGGTCTCCTACAAGCGCCGCATCCTGCATGGCAAGATCGACATCCTCCGCGCCGAGCTGGTCAACCGGCTGCGAAAGAAGCATGAAAGCGGCGAGGACGTGATCACCGGCGCGGACGTGCAGCAACTGACGGACATCCTCGCTGGGCGTGTTCCGGCGACCAACGCAGAGTAGGGGAGCGTTGGCCCAGCATTGTCCTGAGTGCGGATTCCAGAACGTCGAGGGCGCCAACTATTGCCAGCGGTGCGGCGCGTTTCTACGTGATCCGCGCCGGAGGCGGGAGGGCGGGGGAGACGTTCGTGCTGGACAGGGACAGGCTCACGGTCGGCCGCCGACCGGAGTCCGACATCTTCCTCGACGATGTGACGGTTTCCCGCGACCACGCGATCCTGGTGCGCCGCAGCGAGGACTACTACCTGGACGACCTCGGGTCGTTGAACGGCACCTATGTGAACCGGAGCCGGATCGAGTCCCACCGGCTGACCCACGGGGATGAGCTCCAGATCGGCAAGTTCAAGCTTGCGTTCCTGAACCGCTGATGGAAGACCTCTGATGGCAAGCCCGAGCACCCGCAACCCCAACGTCGAGCTTCCGGAGCTGCCTCCGGAACAACCGGAGGATGTCGAACACCAGCAGGAGCGCCCACGCCAGAAGGCGGTCACGATCGGCGCCGTCTGCAAGGCGCTCGCGCAGGAGTTCCCGGACATCTCGATCTCCAAGATCCGCTATCTCGAGGACCAGAAGCTGCTGGCACCCCGGCGGACACAGGGTGGATACCGGCTCTATACCCAGAACGACATCCAGCGCCTGCGCACGATCCTTCGCCTGCAGCGCGACGAGTTCCTGCCGCTGAGGGTAATTCGGCAGGAGCTGGCCGGTGGGCGCACCGACCGTGAGGTCGGTGGTCCCGGAGACGGGCGCACGTCCCGGCGGACGACCGTCACGGTCCAGGACACCGGGGCGCTGTACTCGCTCGAGGACGTGGTCGAAGAGACCGGCGCCGACCCCCAGCTGGTCCGCGAGCTCGTCGACTTCGGCGTGATCAAGGGCGAGATGCGGGCCGGTGCCCGCTACTACGACGAGGCCGAGCGAGAGATCATCCGAGCCGTGTCGGAGCTTGCGCGCTACGGGGTGGGAGGACGCAATTTGCGCGTGTTTCGCACCTCAGCCGATCGCGAGGCACAGCTGCTGCAGAGCATCCTCGCCCCGGCGCTGCGCTCTCGTAATCCCGAGCGGCGCAAGGAGGCGATTGAAGCCCTGGAGAATCTGGCCTCGGTCACCACCCACCTCAAGCACCTGCTTCTGATACGCGACCTGCGCAAGATCGCCACATAGTGCCGGTCGACCTTCAGGAGTTCGTCCGCGAGATCCCGGACTTTCCCCGTCCGGGAATCGGGTTCAAAGACATCACGCCGCTGTTGCTGAATCCCGGGGCGCTCGACGCCGCCGTCGAGGGCCTGGCCGAGTTCGCGCGCGAGCAGAAGGTCGACTTCGTGGTGGCGGCGGAGGCGAGGGGATTCATCCTCGGCGGAGCCCTTGCACGAGAGCTGGGCGCCGGGTTCATCCCCGCCCGCAAGCCCGGGAAACTGCCGCACGAGACGATCAGCGCGGAGTACGCGCTCGAGTACGGCCTAGACGAGCTCGAGATGCATTCGGACGCGCTCGCGGGCGGGGCCCGAGTACTGATTCATGACGACCTGCTGGCCACCGGAGGCACCGCCAGGGCTCTGTGCGACCTGGTGGCGGGGACGGGCGCGGAGGTCGTAGGGTGCGCGTTCCTGGTCGAACTGGGCTTCCTAAACGGCCGAGCACGGCTTGAGCCCTACCGCGTGCGCTCGCTGATCGAGTACTCCGACTGATGGATGCGCGCCGTAGCCGCGTGATCAACGCTGCGCCTCAGGACATCTGGGCGGTGCTCGAAGACCCGCACCATTTCCCTCGCTGGTGGCCTGGCGTCGTCAGGGTGGAGGGAGTGAGCGATCATGGCTGGACCCACGTCCACACCACTAAGAAGGGCCGTGCCGTGCGGATCGACTACCGCTTGCTGGACTCCGAGCCGCCTGACGTCGCCGCGGGGACCGCAGGACGGCGATCGTGGGAGCAAGAAATCCCCGGAACGCCGTTCGAGCGCGTCCTGAACGAAGCGATAACCGAGGTCGTGCTCGAGCCCGCCGAGGACAACAGTCGGCCGGCGACCCTGGTCACGGTCGCAGAGCGCCAGAAGCTGCGGGGATACTCCAAGACCGGAGGATGGATGCTTCGCGGGGCGACGAAGAAGAGGCTCGACCAGGCCCTCGAAGGGCTGGCGCAAATCGTCGGCTAGTCCACCGGGCTCGGCCCGTGGCGCCCGAGGCCCCTAAACGCCGGTCAGGTTGCCCTGGAGGATGATCTGGCCTGGCGCCTTGGGATTGGCGTTCGTCTCGATCGTGACCAGCAGCTGCTTGAAGCGCGCCGCGTTGGTCGGGAGCGGACCGGTGGTCTCGAGGCGCCCGTTCTTGCTTACGCCGGGATTGACGAACCCCAGGCGCAGCGCATCGCGGGTGGAGTTGTACAGCCAGACGGCATAAGCGTTGTGCTTGGAGTTGGCGGGCAGACCCTGGCCGACGATCGCGATCGCCGTGTTGCTGCCCTGCCTCAATACCTCGGCGATTCCCGCCATCGTCTTGGTTCCGGAGGGGGAGAGGAGGTTGATCTGCGCCACCGGTGTCGCGGTCGTCGCGCCGGCCGCCGTGGTCGACGCGGCGGTGGTTGGCTTCGCCACGTTGCTCTTCTTGCTGCTCCCACCGGTGAGAACGAGCACGAGCACCACCGCGATCACCACGGCCGCGCCGACTCCCAGCAGGACCGCGCCCCCGAGTCGCGAGACTCTGCGGGGCGCAGCGACCGTCGGCTCAGCTGCCGCCGGTCCCCTTACGCCTTTCGGCTCGGCTTGTTCGGCCTCGGAAGTAGGGGACGCCTCGGGGGCCTCCGGGCCGCCAACGGGCTCCGGTCCGCCCGCCGCGACCGGCTCTGGCTCGGCCGGCGAGGCCGCTTCCGCCTCGGCCGGCGCAATCCCCTCGGCCTCTGCCGGCGCGGACGGCTCGGCCTCTGCCGGCGCGGACGGCTGGGCATCTGCCGGCGCGGACGGAATCTCCGGCAGCGGCTCAGATGCCAGCGGCGCCAGCTCCGAGGCCACCACCCGCGCCCATGCTCGTTCGGTCGGCGAGGAGGACAGGTGCTCGCGGGTCTGCTCAGCGACTCCGGCGGGCAGTTGGCCCAGGAGGTAGTCGGTGATCAAGTGCCGCTGAAGATCCGGGACGCTGGTCTCGGGGCCCAGCGCATCGAGAGCCGCCAGCGCACGGTCGCGGACGCCCGCGCGGTCGATCGAGAGCATCTTGCCGATCTCCTCGTACCCGCGCCCGCGGCCGAGCACCATCTGAAGCACCGCGCGCTGGTCGGCCGGAAGGGTCTCGAGGGAGGCCATGGCGAGCCGCATCGTAGAGAAGCGCTGACGGGAATGTGCCACCCCTGTGGGCCTTGCACCGCTCGGGCGGCGATATCGTCCCGCGCCGATGCGAGTCGAGTTGCCCTACCGGGCCGAGCGCGGATTCGATGCGGTCTACGGCCTTGAAATCACGGCATACAACGATGAGACCGTGACCGGCCAGGTGAGGGTCCGCGACGAGCTCAAGCAGCCCGCTGGGCTGGTCCACGGGGGAGTATTCGCCTCGATCGCCGAGAGCCTCGCTTCGTTAGGCACCGCCTTCAAGGTGATCCCGGAGGGCAACATCGCCGTGGGGCTGTCGAACCAGACCAGCTTCCTGCGCCCCATCACCGATGGGACGATCCACGCTGTGGCGACCGTGAAGCACAGAGGCCGCACCACCTGGGTATGGGAGGTCGAGATGACCGACGACGCCCAGCGAGTGTGCGTGCTCACGCGTATGACGATCGCTGTGCGGGAAGCGCCGGGCGCTCCACCGAATGCGGGTAGGCCCGGCTAGCCCCGGTATCGGTTCGTGATCGGCATCCGCCGGTCGCGCCCGAACGCCTTCGTGGTGATCTTGATCCCAGGCGGAGCTTGCCGGCGCTTGTACTCGGCCCGATCGACCATGGCGATCACCCGATCGACGTCGTCGGCATCGAACCCGCGCAGGATCAGCTGCTCCCGGCCCAGGTCGCCCGCGACGTAACCCTCGAGGATCGGGTCGAGCACCGGATAGGGAGGCAGCGAGTCCTCGTCGCGCTGGTCGGGGCGGAGCTCGGCGCTGGGAGCGCGATCGATGATCGTCTGGGGAATCGGACCCTCCCGGGGCGCGGCGAGCTCGTTGCGGTGCCGGGCGAGCTCGTACACCAGCGTCTTGGGGCAATCCTTGATGACCGCGAATCCTCCCGCCGTGTCGCCGTACAGGGTCGAGTATCCGACCGCCATCTCCGATTTGTTGCCGGTGGTCAGGACGAGCCAGTCGAACTTGTTGGACAGAGCCATCAGCAGGTTGCCACGGATCCGGGCCTGGATGTTCTCCTCCGTCAGGTCAGCGGGCCGCCCGTCGAACACCGCCCCGAGCACGTCGTCGTAGGCCTGCATCGCCTCCTCGATCGGCAGCTCGAGCGGCTCGACACCGAGGTTGGCGGCCAGCTGGCGGGCATCGCGCTGAGTGTCCTCCGCGGAGTACGGAGATGGCATCACGGCGATGGACACCATCTCCGGCCCGAGGGCGTCGGCCGCGATCGTCGCGACCAGCGCCGAGTCGATACCACCTGAGACGCCGATGACGACGTGCTTGAAGCCGTTCTTGGACACGTAATCGCGCAGGCCGAGCACCAGCGCGGCATACACCTCGGCGTGCCGGTCGAGCAACGGCGCGACCCGGCCTCCGGATGCATCGCCCGGGGGGGCGGCCGGCAGGTTTAGGCGAGCGAGCAGGGGCGCGTTGGGTTGCGAGCGGCGCAGCGCCGGGCGGTGACGGGGGTCGCGCAGCCGCGAGGCGCGCGATGCGTCCGGGTCGATTGTCGCCACCAAGAGCTCCTCTGAGAACTGCCCGCCACGGGCGATCACCTCGCCCTCGTGGTCGATTACCAGCGAGTGTCCGTCGAACACCAGCTCGTCCTGGCCGCCGACGAGACCGCAGAACGCCACCACAGCCAGGTTGTCGCGGGCGCGCTGGGCAAGCATCTGCTCGCGCTCGAGCCCCTTGCCGGCGTGGTAGGGCGAAGCCGAGATGTTGACGAGCAGCGTCGCCCCGGCGAGCGCCTCCTCGGAGGCGGGTGGGCCCGGCTCCCAGATGTCCTCACAGACCGTCAACCCGACGACCAGATTTTCGTCGAGCTCGATCGTCGCGCCCCCGGAGCCGGATTGGAAATACCGCTCCTCGTCGAACACGCCGTAGTTGGGCAGGTAAACCTTGCGATAGATGGCCTTGACTTCTCCCTCTGCCAGGACCCCGCAGGCGTTGTAGACGTCCTCGGCGAGCTCCGGGAACCCGACCAGTGCGACGATCCCCTGCGTCTGGCCCGCGATCCGCTCGAGCGCGGCCCGCGCGTCGAGGAGGAAATGCTCCTTGAGCAACAGGTCCTCGGGGGGATAGCCCGTCACGGCCAACTCCGGAACGAGCACCAGCTGGGCGCCCTCCGAGCGCGCGGCGCCAAGTCCCTCGATGATCTTCTTCTCGTTGCCGGCGATGTCGCCGACAACGAGATCGAGCTGGCAGAGCGCGATTCGCAGTGGAGCGGCCATAACTCAATTATGGAAGCCGCGCACAGGGCGCCGCTGTCCTGGCTCAGCCCCCGGGCGCACCACGGCCGATCCAGTACCGGGCGAACACCTTCAGCATTGGATCAGCGGGCGACGTGGTGTGGATCATGTGCGCCCATGCGAGTCCTACCAGCCCGTTCGTCCCCGGGCGATGGGCGAAGATCAGCTGATCGCCGGTGGCCACCAGCGCCGGATTGAACGGCGGCGCCACCTGACGAGCCAGGGTCTGGAGCCCGGACGGCGGGGTCGGTGAGCCGTACATGATCACGACGTCCCCCAGCTCGAGCACCTCCAACAGCTGATCGTTGGTCAGCTCAGCTCCATTGGACGTGGGAATGTCGGGCATGTGGGCGCCGCTGGTTGGGGGGTGCGAGTTGTAGGGCGGATGCGGCTGTCCCAGTTGCAGATGGGCGTGTCCCAGATCCCTGAACGCGATGCCCGGACCTGTGTCGGCGCCGGTGAACCCCGGCTGATCCTGGCCCGTGAAGAACCCGGATAGCAGCGCGATCGCCAGGAACGCCACTACCAGCGCGGCGATGCCAATAGCCGCCCCCTCCAGGATTCGCGGGAGACCGAGGCGGCGACGACGGCCCGCAGCGAGCTCTACTTCACCGGGATCGCGGGTCGCGAGCCTCACTCCGCGGGCACGGCGCGTAGACGCGCGCCCCGGGCGCCTGTCCGCCGCCGCCGGCTGACGGGGCTCGGCGTCGACGGCCCGGCTGCGGCCGAGAGCTCGTCGATCGCGGCTCGCAGCTCTTCCGCGAGCACCTCGACGTCGGCCAGCGCGTCGTAATCCGCGTTGAGCCCGAAGTTCATCTGGCCGTCATAGCTCATGACCGCGATCCCCAGCGCCGTGTTCTCCGCCAGCGGAACCATGGGGAAGATGCTCTCGAGCTCTCGCCCGAGCGCGTACAGTGGCATCTGGGGCCCCGGGACGTTCGTGACGACCAGGTTGAACAGCCGCTGGCGAGCCTGAAGCCGGGCGGCCTGGGCCATGATCGTCGGCGGCGCGAATCCGGAGAGCTCGGTCAGCACCTGAGCGCCGACGGCTTGGCCGGAGTCCTTGACGTCCTGCATCTCGCGGCGGATCTTGAGCAGCCGCTGAATGGGGTCCGTCATGCCCACCGGTAAGGGCGTCCACATCGCCGCGACGCGGTTTCCCAGCGCGCCCCGCTCCACGTCTGCGCGCACCGACACCGGGACCATCGCCTTCAGGACAACGTCGTCCGTGGGATGGCCGTGCAGGCGCATGTAGCGGCCGAGCGCCCCGGCTACAACCGCGAGCACCACGTCGTTGACGGTCCCGCCGAGGGCGTTCTTGATCGCCTTGAACTCGTCAAGGTCGGCGCTGACCCAGGTAAAGCGTCGGTGCGGCCCGATCCGGACGTTGAACGGGCTCGGGGGGGCGGCCGTCAAGCCTGCCCAGGCCATCGCTCCCAATCCGACCAGTGCCTGCCCAAAGCGCTCTGCCAGGTGACGGGGCCCGCGCAGCGCGGCCCGCGCCCCCCGGACAATTTCGCCAGGAACGGTGGCACGCTCGAGAACCGCTTCCGCCAGCAGCTGGGCGTCGGTTGGAAGCGGTCGGGGGATCCATTCGTGATCGGGCGGGGCTACTGGAGCCGGCTCCCGCGCCGTGTCGAACAGCACGGTCGCGATGTCCACTCCGGAGACGCCGTCGACGAGCGCGTGATGGGTCTTTGTGAGCAGAGCAAACCGTCCCTCGGCCAGGCCCTCCACCAGCCACAGCTCCCAGAGCGGCTTGGAGCGGTCGAGCGATTGCGAGAACACGCGGCCGGCCAGCCGCTTGAGCTCCTCCTCGCCGCCTGGCTGCGGCAGCGCCGTGTGGCGGACGTGGAAGGCGGCGTTGAAGTGAGGGTCGTCGACCCACACCGGCCTTCCCTGGGACAGCGGCACGAGCGCCAGCCGCTGGCGGTAGCGGGGGATGAGATGGAGTCGCGAGACGATCTCCTCTAGCAGCTCCTCATACGGCGGCGGGGGCCCCTCGAAGATCGCGCAGGCCGCCACGTGCATGTGGGTGGCGTCGTGTTCGAGATGAAGGAAGGAGCTGTCGAGCCCGCTCAGCCGGTCCAAACTGGCCATCGCGGGCATTGTTGCAGTCCAACGACTGTGATCGAGCGCACACTAATCCGCGTTTCCGGCTCTACTCTCTTCCGCTTCATTCGACCTGCCGAGTCGTCCCCGCCCGGTGCGGGGCGAGCGGGGGACCCATTGCCGGTCTTCCAGTCCCTACCGGCCGGGGCGAATCGACTGCCCGGTGAACCGGCCGCAGTCGTAGCGGTCCAGCAAGGCGGCGTGGAGTTTCGCCGCTTGGGATCGCGAGCCCGTCAGCTAACCCCGTAGGCGCCCGGTCGACGCAAACAGAGGAGGCCCTCAGGATGAGGACCAAGCTCAACCTGCGCCCGGCGTATCTGGCGGGCGCATTGACAATCGCCATCCCAACCTCTGCGCTCGCGCTCACGCAGGGGCAGTCGCTGGCACAGAGCGCAGCCCAGCTCACCGTCTCGCCGCAGCGTGTTCGCTACGGAGACGAGGTGACGGTGAGCGGCACAACGTCGAGCACGGAAAGCGGCCAGCAACTGGTGCTCGCCTACCAGCAGCCCGGGACCCAGTGGCGGCCGCTCGCCTACACGAACGTGCAGGGCGACGGCAGCTTCCGGTTCGTCACGCGGTTGTGGCGATCGGGCCAGCTGAACGTGCTGAGCGAGGGAGGATCGAGCACGGTCACGACGGTCGCGACAACGGGAGCCGTCCCGTCGACCGCCGCTAGCGGCGTCAACGGGACACCCCTCGCGGGAACGAGCCCGCAGTCCGTGGCGGTCGATGCCAAGCTGGTCGTTCCCAAGGCGCCGATCAGCGTGCTCAGCGGCCAGTCCGTGGATGTCCGCGGTCGCCTCGTGCCCGGCCTCGCCGGTCGGACCGTGCAGCTCGACGGCCGCACTGGCGGTAACTGGCGCAGGCTGGCCACCGCCCGCACCACCGCGAGCGGACGGTTTGACCTCCGCTACGTCGCCGGTGCCCTCGGGGCGCAGCGGCTCCGCGTGCGGTTCATCGGCGACGGGACCAATGGCCCGGCCCTGGCGCGCTCGGCGCCGCTCACGGTGTACCGCCCGAGCGGGGCGTCGTGGTACGACGACAGCGGTGGAACGGCCTGCGGCTTTCACGCCACGATGGGCGTCGCGAACAGGACGCTGCCGTGCGGCACCCACGTGACGTTCGTCTATGGCGGTCACCAGGTGACCGCCGTGGTCGACGACCGCGGGCCGTTCGTCGACGGACGCGACTGGGACCTGAACCAGAACACGGCCGCCGCGCTTGGCTTCGGCGGCGTGGACACCGTCTGGTCCTCCATTTAGTCGAGAGGGAACAGGCCACCGGCCGTCTGGCCGGTGGCCTACCCTCGCGTCGATGTCTGAGCGGTGCATCGCGCATCTGGACATGGACGCGTTCTACGTTTCGGTCGAGCTGCGACGGCGCCCTCAGCTGCGGGGGCTGCCCGTGATCGTGTCCGGCAGCGGCCCGCGGGCGGTGGTCACGACCGCCTCGTATGAGGCCCGGCGGTTCGGCGTCGGCTCCGCGATGCCCGCGGCGCGGGCACGCCGGCTGTGCCCGGACGGAGTGTTCATAGCGCCGGACTTCGCCTACTACCGCGAGGCCTCGGCCGAGGTGATGGCCGTTCTTCGGCGCCACGCGGAGGAAGTCGAGGTGGTGGGGCTCGACGAGGCCTACATCGACCTCAGCGGGATGCCGGCACCGCATGCTGCGATCCGCCGCATGGTGGCCGAGATCGAGCACTCCACGGGTCTTAGCTGCTCGGTGGGGATCGGGCCGTCCAAGCTCGTGGCCAAAGTTGCCTCCGACGCCGAGAAGCCGAGAGGGTTCGTCGTGCTCTCGATGGAGCAGGCGCGCGTCCGCTTCGCCTCAGCTCCGCCGGGCATTGTTCCCGGCATTGGCCCCAAGACCGCCGACCGGCTCCGTTCGCTCGGCATCGACACGCTGGCCAAGCTCGCGGCCGTGCCATCGTCTGAGCTCATGAAGAGATTCGGGCCGCGCTTCGGCGCCGAGCTGAAGCGTCGCGCTCATTTTGAGGACGGGAGCCCCGTCTCGGAGCAGCGCAAAGTCGTCTCGGAATCGCGCGAGACGACCTTCGACCAGGACATCGCAGATATGTGCGAGCTCGAGTCGCTGCTCGGGCGCCTGGTCGAGCGGCTCTGCTCGGCGCTCGTGGCCCAGGGGCGCAGCGGACGGACGGTGGGGATCAAGATCCGCCTCGATGACTTCTCGACCCACACGCGGGCGCGGACGCTGCCCGACCCGGTGAGCAGCGCCGACCGGGTTGGTCCGGTCGCGCTGGAGTTGTTTCGCCGCTTCGACCCGCCGCGCCCGGTTCGGCTGTTGGGTGTCCGTGTGGCAGGGCTCGAGCGTGTACGCGCCGGACGCGGCGAGCAGCTTACGCTGCGGGTCGAGCCCACCTGATTCTGTTCCCGGACGGCCACCGCACCTCTTGATCCTGTTCCTTCACAGCCGCTATCGGACGACGGGGGGCGAGGAGAGGGCCGTTGAGGACCTGGTGTGGCTAGTGCGCGAGCATCTGAGCGAGGACTCCGAGCTGCTCGGGCGTGACGCAGCCGTGATGGGGCGTGCGCAAGCGGCCGCCGGGCTACTCCGAGGTGGGCTTCGCCCCGACGACGTCTATCGGGCGGTACGTCGTACACGGGCCCGGGTGCTGCACGCCCACAATCTCAACCCGACGTTCGGCTGGCGCGCGCTGGCAGCCGCGCGCCGGGCGGGTGCCCGCGTCGTCCTGCACCTGCACCAATACCGCCTGGTGTGCGCGGTCGGCGTCGGTTTCACCCGCGGCGAGGAGTGCACGCGCTGTCACGGACGCAACACGCTGCCGGGCGTGATCCTCGCCTGCCGAGGCCCACGCATCGAATCCGCCGTGTATGGAGCGGGACTGGCGCTGTGGCAACGGCGGCTGGCGTCCCAGGCGGACGCGGTGATCGTCCCGAGCAGGTTCGCCGCGGAGCGCCTCGAATCGCTCGGTGCGCCGGTCAAAGGGCCGCACGTGCTCGCGAACGTGGTCAGGGATTTTGCGCCGGAATCGACTGCCAACTCTGGGCGCTACGCGCTGCTGGCCACCCGTCTGGCGCCGGAGAAGGGGATCGAGGTGGCGATCGACGCCTGCCGGCTGGCCGACATGCCCCTGGTGATCGCCGGCGACGGTCCCGAGCGAGCGCGGCTTGACACCGGCGCCGGTGGCGTCACCCTGGCGGGGCGGGCCGACGCCGATCAGCTGCGCAAGCTTCGGCGCGGCGCGGCCCTCGGTCTCGCCCCGTCGCGCTTTGCGGAGACATTCGGGCTAGCTGCGGCGGAGTCGATGGCCGCGGGCCTCCCGGTGGCGGCGTCGCGGATCGGGGCGCTACCGGAGGTCGTGCCCGGGGAGTGGCTGACGCCCCCCGGCGACGCGCCGGCGCTGGCCGAGACGATCCGCCGGCTCAGAGGTGACGCCGGCGCCGGAGCGCTGGCGATCGACCGCGCCCGGGCAGTCGCCTCGCCGGAGGTCGTCGCCCCGGCGCTGGCGGCCATCTACGGGGGTTAGTAGAGAACAGCGGCCAGGCGGCGGCGCGACTCGCGCGCCAGCGGATGCTCGACGCCCAGCTCCTCCAGCACGCCGACGATGACCTGGCGAACCTCGTCGCGCGAGCCATCGGCCGTCTGAAGCGCTGCCAGCAGGAGGTCGAGGCCGCGCTCTCGATCGCCTTGGTCAAGCGCCTCGAACGCTTCGCTCAGATCTGGCTCCTGGGCCTGCTCCAGCCTGATGCGAGCACCAAGGCCATCGGCGGCGAAGCTACCGGCCACCCGGCCTAGGAGCTCGAGCGCCTCGTCTGGTTTTCCTTGCGTGTGGAGCATCCGGGCCAGCGGGACGACGGCGTCTGCCCGTCGCGGCTCGAGCTCGATCGCCCGGCGCAAGGATTGCTCGTCCCCGCGCTCAACCAGGGTGTCCGCCTCGGAGGGCACGAGCGAGTCAAGGAACCGCTCCACTGCCGGCGGGGGTTGGGCGCCGACGAACTCCGCCAGCACCTGCCCGTGGCGGAAGGCCTTGACCGCCGGAATGCCTTGCACCCGGTATTCGCTTGCAAGCCGCTGGTTTGAGTCCACATCCACCTTCACCAGCTCGACCTTCCCGCCGCGCGCGGCGACCGCGCGCTCGAGGAGAGGTCCGAGCTGGCGGCAGGGGGCGCACCACTCGGCCCAGAAGTCGACCACCACCGGGAGCTCGCGGGAGCGCTCGATGACCGCCGACTGGAAATTGGTTTCGGTGACGTCCATCGGTACCCATGGTAGACAGCCCGTATGGGCGAGCGGCTAATCGAGCACGACGGCGTGTCCCTGGCGCTGGAGGAGGCCGGATCGGGCGTGCCGATCGTGCTGCTGCACGGACTGACCGCGACCCGGCGGTACGTGGTGATGGGCTCAAAGCTGCTCGAGCGCTCTGGGCATCGGGTGATCACCTATGACGCCCGAGGCCACGGACGCTCGTCGCCGGCCGCGGAGCGGAGGCAGTACGAGTACGAGGACCTGGTCGGGGATCTGGAGGCGGTGCTCGACGGACTCGGAGTCGAGCGCGCAGTGCTGGCGGGCGCGTCCATGGGAGCCCACACGCTGCTGCAGCTGGCCCTCGAACGACCGGAGCGGACGGCGGGGCTGGTCGTCATAACGCCTGCGTTTGACCCGAGCACAAACGACGAGACAGACCGGCTGGCGCGATGGGACGCGCTCTCCGACGGGCTACGCCGAGGCGGAATCGATGGCTTCCTGGCCGCGCAGGGAGAACCCAGCGTGCGGCCGGAGTGGCGTGAGACCGTGGTCAAGGTGATCCGCCAGCGGCTGGCGCTTCACGACCACCTGGACGCGGTCGCGGATGCGCTGGGAGTGGTTCCGAGGTCGCACCCGTTCGAGAGCATCGACGCGCTATCGGCGATCTCGGTGCCGGTAGCGATCGTGGCCAGCGATGATGAGCCCGATCCGGAGCATCCACGGGCGGTGGGGGAGGCCTATGCCGAGGCGATCCCCGGCGCCGAACTGGTCACCGACGAGCCGGGCCGCTCACCGATCGCCTGGCAGGGCAGCCAGCTCTCGCGGGTGATCGCCAAGGTCGCAGAGCGGGCGGGCGCGTGAACAAAGCCCACGCGCCCGCATGCCAGCTATCCGAGTATCACGTGTCCCACGCGAGCGTTCTTCGTCGGCGCCAGCCAGCCGTTGCCACCGAAGCGGACCTCGACCCGCAGCTGCTCGGTCGCAGGCCGCTTGCCGCCGACCTTGAACGCGAACGTGTGGGTGAAGATCGCGGTTGCCCGATAGGTGCAGTTCGACTGCAGCGACGTGCGCAAGAGGGTGACCTGGCGCGTTCCGATGAAGTACCGGATGTTGACCGTACCCGTGCACTGCGCCGGCCCGAAGAACCTCGAGGACGGCGTCAGCAAGCCGGTCGTCGTGAAGATGAACGGCTTGGTCCGGTCACGAGAGGGCTGGGTCGACTGCGTGAATCGCGGTGGGAAGGGCCGCGACAGGGGAAACGTGCTGAACTCCTGGAACGGGCCGTAAGACGTCCCAGAGGCATGCACGCCCACCAGGCGGTACTGGTACAGCGTGCCGGGCGCCAATGGGCCGATGTTCTGAGCGACGTTAGTCGGGCCGCTGCTACCGCTCACGGTCCCTGGCGGCACGGGGGTCGAAACGAATGGTGCCCCGCCCGAGTACTGGAAATACCAGCTCGTCGTCGCGCCGTTCGGGACCACGGTTCCGTTTAGCGTCCCCCCGAACGCCGACAGGTTCGTAACGCTGCCGGTCACCACCCCGGGCAGAGGATGGCCGGTGGTCTTGAACGTCCGGTCGCGCCCCATCGTCGTGCCGAATGCGTTCTGCGCGATCATGCGGTAGTGGTAGACGGTTCCGGGCAGGAGCCCGCTAGCCGTCACGTTCACCGACACCGAGCGGGTACCGTTGCCCGCGCCGTGATGGGCGCTGGTCCCGCCATAAGCCGTGGTCGGACCCCACACAAACCAGTATTGGGTCGAGGCCCCGTTCGGATTGACGCTCCCGTTCAGGACTGCGCTGTGGTTCCTGATTGTTGTCGCCGCGCCCGTGGCCACCGTCGGCGACGAGGCCGCGCCGGCAACGCCGACCACGACCGCGAATACCGCGAGCGACGCCACCACCAAGCTGATTGTCCGCTTCATTGGCACCATCCTCCAAGGTTGCTGTTGCGCGCGTAATAACGGGCGGCCCCGACGGAAGTTGCGGCCGAGCGTGAGCGCTAGTACAGCTGGAGGACCGTGGAGCAGCCGAACGGGTAGATCGCCCGGCTGATCGGAGTGAGCTTTTTGACCAGCCCGCCGGCGTGGCCGTGGCAGTCGTCCAGGACGAACCGGGCGCCGGTGCTGCGAACGAAGGCCCAAGCCGCAGTGTTGGTCTCAGGCCACTTGAACAGGTTGAAGGTCTGGGCGAAGCGCTGCTTGTAGTTCGGGACCGACCACAAAAAGTCGCCGATGTAGGTGTGGCGGCCGGTTATCGCCGGCACAACCATTCCCAGGTAGAAGGGCGTCAGGACGCCGCCGGGCCAGCAGGGCAGCCGCGAGGGCGGCCAGCCGCCGGTAGGGCAGCCGGGCAAGCGGGAGCGACTGGATGCCCCGGACCGCGAGCACCGCCAGGGGGATCGTGATCCCGGCGAAGGCGTGCAGGGGGGTGGCTCCCAGCCCGGCGATCGAGATGCCGTACACACCCAGGGCAGCCAGCGGCCAGGCCAACGTCGCGGCAGCGAGGAAGCTCCGAGGCCGCCGGCGGTACGAGAGGGCCGCCACGACAAACAGCGGGATGAGCGACTCCATCACGCCGCTGAACCCCCAGCCGTTGCTGGTCCCGATCCGGCCCAACCGCCAGACGACGTCGGCGCGGTCGAGAATTCCGTAGTACACGAGCGGGAGCGCCGTGACGAGCACGGTGCCGGCGCACAGCAGCAGCCGCCGGCGAAGCACCACGCCCCCGTCCTTCTCGTCGGAACGCGCCACGGCCGCGAGCAACTCGCCGCCGAGCACCACCAGAATCAGCGTCTCGCCCTGCCAGGGGTGAAGCCAGGAGGCCAGCAGCCCGAGGACCGGCGCCTGCCACATGCCGGTGCCGCGCTGACGGGCACGGCTGTATGCCACGAGCCCGGCCACCATGGCCGCGATGGCCATCAGCCCGAAGGGATAGCCCCAGGACCAGAACGGCAGCCATTCGTCTCCGAGGGTCCCGAATGAGCCGAAGAACAGGGCCAGCACCAGCGCCGCCAGCCGCGCGTAGCGCCCCTGGATCAGCCGGCGAACGTATGCCCGCACGGCCAGGAACCCTCCCACCACTGCCACCGGTTTCCATAACAACAGCGACAGCCAGGGCGCCACGCCGAGCGCCGTCAGTCCGCCTGAGATGGCCACCGCCGGCTGGAGGTAGTCGTGCGGGGTCTGGTTGATCACGAACAAATCCGACGCCAGCACGTGGTGCGAGGCATCGCGGATCCAGGCCAGGTACTGCATCTGGTCGGCGATGAACAGGCCGTCGGTACCGGTCCAGACCCGGCCGTGGGCAATGACTTGGTACAGGTCGAGTGCCAGAACCCACGACGACACCGCCGCGAACAGCACCAGCACAAGGAGCTCGAGCGGATCCGGTCGCAGGCGGCGTCGTCGGGCAGCAGCGCGCTCAAGGTCTGGCCCTGTGGCGATATCGAGCGAGGCTTCGCTTGGCGGGGCGAGCGCCATGTGCGTGGAGGCTACTTTGTGGTGTCTGCGAAGCGCGAGGGGGCGCGATTGCCTTGCCTCGGGACCTATTTACAACGCTCGATAATGGGGCTTATGTAGACCTGTAGGTGAATAGAGGCGTCCGTCCCTTCGCCGACGCCCCTGACCCGGCGGATACACTCATCCAGCGATGCCCAAGCAGCAGCGCATGATGCGGATCGAGCAGCGTGGAACGCTCGCCGCGATCCAGGAGCTCGAAGGCCGCTCGGACGAGGAGCTCGAGGCCGAGAACCGTCATAAGGCGGCGGCTCAGGCGATCCTGGGCGCTCGGGCGGCCGAGCGTTATGACGCCAAGAAGGCCCGCGCGCACTTCCAGCGGGCGCTGGCTGCCGCCAGACCGCAGGAGCGTCTCCAGCTGCGGCGGATGGCCGACGCGTCGCTGGCGCTGGCCGAGCGCCGCGCCGACGACCTCAAAAAGGCCACCGAGCGCCTGGGGGTCGAATCTCCCACCACCCGGCAGCTTCGGGGGCTGCGGCTGATGGGGCTTGTCGCGCCGCCGTCCAGTGCCGGTGTGCTCGCTCGGATGCGAGGAATCTTGCTGCTGATACTGCTGATCGTGGTCGTGTTCGGGATCGGTTTCGGGATCATCACCGGGATCGCAGCCGCGGCCGGCGGGGCCTCGACCGGGGTCAAGCTCTTCTACGACATCGTGCTGATTCTGATCGTGTTCGGGGTGATGGCGTATCTCGGCCGCCGCCGCCAGAAACGGATGAAGGCAGAGCGCGCCGAGCAGATCGCCGCGCGTTCGCGCTAAGCGGACGTGTGCGGTCGGTATACGCTCGCGACGCCGAGCCCCGCTGATCTTCGCGCCCGGTTTCCGGTCGGGGAGTCGGTCGAGATCAAGCCTCGCTACAACGTCGCCCCGGGCGACGAGGTGCTCGCCGTCACCACCGACAAGGAAGGCGCCCCGCGTGGCGAGCTGCTCCGCTGGGGATTGGTGCCGAGCTGGGCCAAGCGCCCGGATACGGGGTTGAAGATGATCAATGCTCGGGTGGAGACGGTCGCCGAGCGGCCGGCGTTCCGCCGCGCTTTCGAGCGCTTCCGCTGCCTGATCGTGGCTGATGGGTTCTACGAATGGCGCCATCGACAGGCCGGTCCCAAGCAGGCCTTTCACATAACGCGCCTCGATCGCGAGGCGTTCGCCTTCGCCGGGCTGTGGTCGGTCTGGTACGGCGAGGAGGGCAACAAGCTGCGCTCGTGCACGATCCTGACAACGGCTCCCAACGCCGCCGTGGCCCCGCTTCACGACCGCATGCCGGTGATCCTCGCCAGGCGCAACGAAGCGGCGTGGCTCGACCCCTCCACCCCTCCGAAGCGGCTGCGGGAGCTCCTGCCGGGCCTCGGGGACACCGAGACCGCCGTCCGCCCAGTTGGACCGGCCGTCAACGACGCCCGATACGACGGGCCGGAGTGCCTGGCGCCTGCGACGGAGAGCGGCTCCTCGGCGGTTCGCGCCGGTCAGCCGACCCTTTTCTAGATGGGCCTCTCCCCTCTCGTCTCCACATACGACCATGTCCTGCTCGACCTCGACGGGTGCGTATGGATCGGCGAGGAGTGCACGCCTGAAGCCCCCGAAGCGATCGCGGAGTTGCGCGCCGCCGGCAAGTCCCTGGCATTTCTCACGAACGATCCCCGGCACTCGCCCGAGGAGTACGTGCGCAAGCTGTGGTCGCTGGGGCTGCGGGCGTCGCTCGAGGAGGTGGTGACGGTCGGGGCGGCCATTCAGCACCTGCTGGCCGATAGGGCCCGGGGAGCGTCCGTGTACGTCATCGGCGCCCCTGCCATCTTCCGTCATGTCGCCGACGCCGGGATGCGGATCGTCAACGGCACCGATCGTGCGTCGGAGGCTCGACTCGTGGTGATCGCCGGTCACGACGACTTCCACTTTTCGGAGCTACGGGCGGCTACCCAAGCGGTCTTGGGCGGGGCGGAGATGATCGCCGCCGGCCGGGACCGCACGTTTCCGGCCCAGGACGGGCTATGGCCGGGGACGGGGGCCATCGTTGCGGCTCTGGAGTACGCCACCGACAGCGAGGCTCGGGTCGTCGGCAAGCCTGACCCGCAGATGTTTCGCACGGCGCTCGATCGTCTTGGTCCGGGCCCGGCGCTTGTCATCGGCGACAGGATCGACTCCGACCTCGCGGGCGCCGCGGCGGCGGGACTTGACGCGGCGATCGTCCTGACCGGCGTCAGCAGCAGGGAGGAGGCCGAGGCTGCGCGGAACCCGGAGCCGGTGGCAATCTCCGAGCACCTGCACAAGCTGGTGGTGGGATGAGCTTGGCGCTGATCGTCAATCCGGGCGCCGGAGGCGGACGGGCGGGCCGTAAGCTGCCCGGTGTAGAGGCCGCGCTGCGCGAGCGACAGCTCGACTACCGCGTCGAGCGCACGAGCAGTCTCGACCATGCGCGCGAGCTGGCCCGTGTCGCCGCCGCCGCGGGCGACACGGCTGTCGCCTTCGGAGGCGACGGGCTGATCGGCGCGGTGGCCGGGGTGCTGAACGACCGCGACGCCGTGCTGGGAGTGCTGCCCGGCGGGCGGGGGAACGACTTCGCCCGCACGCTCGGCATCCCACTCGAGCCCCGCGCCGCCTGCGAGGTCCTCGCAGGTGGCACCGTGCGAGCGCTCGACCTCGGGGAAGCCGGCGGTAGAGCCTTCATCGGAATCGCCAGCTGCGGCTTTGACTCGGACGCCAATCGGATCGCCAACGAGGCCCGCCTCATCCGCGGGAACCTGGTCTACGCCTACGGGGCGCTGCGCGCACTGGCCTCCTGGCAGCCGACGACGTTCTCGATCCGGTTCGACGGCGGCGAGTCCCGCCGCGCCGTCGGCTACACGGTCGCGGCGGCAAACTCCAAGGCCTACGGCGGCGGCATGTGGCTGGCCCCGGCTGCTGCGCTCGACGACGGGTTGCTCGACGTCGTGATCGTGGGCCACGTCCCCAAGCTCCGGTTCCTGCGCCTGTTGCCGACCGTTTTCAAGGGCCAGCACGTGCTCCAGCCGAACGTCGAGGTATTCCGGGCCAAGGAGATCGAGATCAGCGCCGAGCGGCCGTTCACCCTGTACGCGGACGGCGACCCGATCGCGTCTCTCCCGGTCAAGGTCCGGGCTCTCCCGGGCGCCGTCAAGGTGATCGTGCCCCGATGAGCCTCCTGGGCCCCAAGATCCTCGCCGCGCGCGCCGTGGGCGAGCTGGCGCGCATCACCGGACGCGGTGGCGGCACCAGCCTTCCCGGCAAGGTCCTGATACGGCTCGAGCCACGCGCGATCAGCGAGCTCGCCGCCCGCATGTCGGAGGGTTGCGCGGTGATATCGGCGACCAACGGTAAGACGACGACATCGGCAATGACGGCATCGGTGCTGCGACATGCAGGGTTGGGGCTCGTCCATAACCGCGCCGGGGCGAACATGGCCGGCGGCGTCGCCTCGAGCCTGCTTGAAGCCGCCCGGGCCGGCGGTGGCATCGACGGCCAGTTCGGCCTGTTCGAACTCGACGAGTTCTGGCTCGATCGGGTCACGCCCGAGCTTCGACCGCGGGCGGTCCTGCTGGGGAACCTGTTCCGCGACCAGCTCGACCGTTACGGCGAGCTCGAGGCGATCGCCGACCGCTGGGCGGCGGTGGCGGTGACGCTCCCCGCCGACGCCGCCCTGGTTCTGAACGCCGACGACCCGCTCGTGGCCGACCTTGGACGTCAACGAGAAGAACGCGCCAATGTCACCTACTTCGGTGTCGAAGACCCGGCGATGGCCATGCCCGAGATGCAGCACGCCGCGGACTCCAAGCACTGCCGTCGCTGTGGCGCAGCCTACGCGTACGACGCCATCTACCTGGGCCATCTTGGCCGCTACCGGTGTCCGTCATGCGGCCAGCAGCGACCGCGGCCCTCCGTAGCCGCCGAGGAGGTTGAGCTGCAAGGCACCCGCTCAGCCAGCTTCCGGCTGCGGACGCCGTCCGGCTCCGCGTCGATCGTGCTGCCGCTCCCCGGGCTCTACAACGTCTACAACGCCCTCGGGGCGGCATCCCTCTGCCTGGCCCTGGGCGTGGGGCTCGAGAGCGTCGTCGCCGGGCTGGAAGACGTACGGGCCGCCTTCGGGCGCGCGGAGATCGTCAAGATCGGCGATCGCGAGCTAGCGATTCTGTTGATCAAGAACCCCGCCGGGGCAAACGAGATTTTGCGCACGCTGGTGCTCGAAAGCGGCCAGCTCGATGTGCTTGGCGTTCTCAACGACCGAGTGGCCGACGGCCGGGACGTTTCCTGGATCTGGGACGCGGACTTCGAGGTTGTCGCATCGCGGGTCCGGCGGGTGACGTGCGCCGGGACACGAGCGGCGGAGCTGGCGGTGCGCCTCAAGTACGCCGGCGTCCCTGGCGACCGGCTCCACGTCGCGCCTCGCCTCGCGGACGCGATCGACGAGGCGCTTCAGACCGCGGCCGGCGGACGCGTATACGCCCTTCCGACCTACACGGCTCTGCTCGAGCTGCGCGAGCAGCTTGCGGCGCGCGGCCACGTCGGCAGCTTTTGGGCCGTCGGCGCCGAGGCGAGGAGGGCATCATGACGGCGATCTGGCACGACCTGGAGTGCGGAAGCTATGCCGCCGATCTGCCCCTTTGGCGGACACTGGCCGCCGAGCATGGCGATCCAGTACTCGAGATCGGCGCCGGAACCGGTCGGGTGGCGGTCGATCTTGCCCGTCGCGGTCATCGGGTGACCGCGCTCGACAACGACGCGGCGCTGCTCGCGGAGCTCTCGCGCCGGGCCGACGGGCTCGATGTTCCCACCGTGCTCGCAGACGCCCGGACGTTCGAGCTCGAGGAGCGGTTCGCGACCTGTCTCGTGCCGATGCAGACCATCCAGCTGCTGGGTGGTCAGGAGGGGCGGCGTGCCTTCCTGGAGCGGGCCCGCCGGCACCTGCACGGAGGTGGGGTACTGGCGGCGGCGATCGCCAGCCAGCTTGAGGCGTACGACCTTTCAGACGGAGGCCCCGGGCTGGTGCCGGACATGTGCGAGCGCGACGGCGTGGTC
Source organism: Actinomycetota bacterium (assembly GCA_005883415.1). Taxonomy (GTDB): domain Bacteria; phylum Actinomycetota; class Thermoleophilia; order Solirubrobacterales; family Solirubrobacteraceae; genus Palsa-465. The sequence continues at coordinate 27,893 of VAWT01000170.1, forward strand.
TACGCCAGCCACCCCACGGCCATCCGGGCGGACGGTGATGGATTTGTACTCGAGCGCCGGCGGGAGACGGTCGCGCCCGACGGGCGCAGGACCGTGGAGGCGAACACAGTCAAGCTCGCCCGCGTGCTTCCGGCGGAGCTCGAGCGCGAGGGCGCCGAAGCCGGGCTCCAGGGCGCAGGCCGGGCCACGATCGCGGCCACCGAGGACTACTCGGGCAGCGAGGTGGTGATCCTCCGTGCCTGAGGGCGAAGTCACCAGCCCGCCCGGGCGTGAGCTGCGGGTCTGCGCCCTGTATCCGGAGCTGATGAACATCTATGCCGATCGCGGCAACCTGCTGCTGCTCGAGCGACGGTGCCGCTGGCGGGGCATCGGATTTCAGTTGAGCTCCACGAGCCTCGGGGAAGGGCTCGACCCCGACGGTGCCGACCTCTTCTACATAGGCGGGGGGCAGGATCGCGACCAGCGCCTGTGTGCGTATGACCTGGCGGAGCGCAAGCGAGATGCCCTTCACGCGGTGGCAGCTCGGGGGGCGGTGATCCTCGCCGTATGCGGCGGCTACCAGCTGCTGGGCCACTCATACCAGCTGGGCGAGGAGACGCTCCCCGGTGCGGCGCTCGTCGACCTCTGGACCGTGAGGGCGGATAACGGGGGCGGGGACGCGGCCGGGCGGCTGATCGGGAATGTGGCGATCGAGGTCACTCTCGAGCAGGGCCAGCCCCCCGCGGTGCTGGCGGGATTTGAGAACCATGGTGGGCGCACGCACTTGGGATCTTCCGCTCGACCCCTTGGGCGCGTGCTCCGCGGCCATGGCAACAACGATCACGACGGCTACGAAGGCGTCCGCGATCGGGGGATCATCGGCACGTACCTGCACGGCCCGCTTCTGCCCAAGAACGTGTGGTTCGCCGACTGGCTGATCCAGACGGCACTCGGGCTCGAGCAGCCGCTCCCGCCGCTCGACGACGAACTCGAGCAGCGCGCGCACGCGGAGGCTCGTCGGGCGGCCGGCTTGTAGTGGCCGCTACTACGATGACTCGCCGACCGATGCGCTCCCGACGAGCCAGCAGGTTCCTGTCGCTCTCTGCGGTAGCGCTAGCCGCGGCCGGGCTGACCGCGTGCGGCTCCGGCAAGCACCCCGCAACGTCGACGGGCAGCGCTCCGGCGACGACGACAACCGCCGCGCTCCCCGGAACGGGCCGTCCGCCGGTAGCCGTCGGGGACAAGAACACGTTCCCTGAGCAGTTCGTGCTCGGGGCCCTCTACGAGCAGGCACTAGCGGCCCAAGGCTTCTCCGTCTCGCTGAATCGCAACATCGGGCCGACGGACGTCACGATCAGCGCACTGCGGAGCGGAAGTGTCTCGTTCTACCCGGAGTCCATCGGGGTGTGGGATCGAAACGTCGCCGGTTACAGGCGCGTATCGGTGGCCCGCCTCAGTTCGAAAGCAGCTCGACCGGCCTGGCGGGCGTGGAACAGGCGTACGGGTTCGCCCCGGCGGCATTCAAGCCGCTTCCGGTCGGCGAGCAGTACACGGCCCTCGACCAGGGGACGATCCAAGCCGCCGACGTGAATACCACCGACGGGCAGCTCACGAGCTACAGCTACGCGGTGCTCCATGACCCGGCCCATGTGTTCGGCTGGGGAAACGTCGTTCCGGTGGTTACACAGAAGGTGCTGGAGCAGGAAGGCCCCGCGTTCGCGACCACCATTGACAAGGTCAGCGCCCTACTGACGACTTCGGTGATTCGCCAGCTGAACGCGGCCGTGGCGCTGAATCACGAGGATCCGGCGAAGATCGCAAAGCAGTTCCTCGAGGCCCACGACCTGGTGCCATCGAGCCAGTCGGGCTGACGGTGCTGGCGGGGACTTAGCTTCCGCTGGAGCCGAAGCCACCGGTGCCCCGGGCCGAGAGAGACAGCTCTCCTACCTCGACCACCGACAGCACCTCGGACCTGACCACGACCAGCTGGGCGACCCTGTCCCCGGGGGCGATCGGGAACGGTACCCGGGGATCGGTATTGAGCAGGAGCACGCGCAGCTCTCCCCGATAGCCGGAGTCGATCAGACCTGGGGCATTGACGAGCGCGATGCCGTGACGGAGCGCCAGCCCCGAGCGCGGCAGCACCAGCCCCGCGTGCCCTTCGGGGATCTCGACGGCGAGCCCCGTCGGGATCGCGGCACGCGCGCCGGGCTCGAGCGTCGTCCCATCGAGGGCGTGCAGATCGAGACCGGCGTCTCCGGGATGGGCGCGGGTTGGCAGCACCGCGCGCTCTTGCAGACGACGGACGCGCAGGTTCACGCGCGATCGCCGCTGAGGGCAAACCGCTCGAAGCGGGCGGCGGCCGCTGCCGGCAGCCGCGCCCGGATCCGTACCCCCTCCCCCCTATCCTCGCGTTCGAGGTCGCCCGCCAGCTCGTGCAGCTCGGCCAGCCTGGCCCCCTCGCCGTACGGGAGCAGCAGCTCTATTTCAACAAGGGTTCGCGCGAACTCCTCCTCGATTCGCTCGGTCAGCGGACCGATTCCCTCGCCACTGAGGCCCGACACCAGGACTGCGTCGGGATGCCGGTATGAGAGTTCCGCGCGTCGTTCGTCGTCGATCAGGTCGGCCTTGCACAGCACCAGCACCCGCGGGGCCTCCACCGCGCCGATCTCGTCCAGCACGTCCTCGACAGCCCGAATCATCATGGCCAGCTCGTCCTCCGGGACCGAGGCGTCCGCGACGTGGAGGATCAGAGCGGCCAGGCGGGTCTCCTCGAGCGTGGCACCGAAAGCGTCCACCAACTGGTGCGGCAGCTTGCGGATGAATCCGACGGTGTCCGTCAGCAGGTAGTCGCGTCCATCGGCTCGAAGCAGGCGCGTGGTTGGATCGAGCGTTTGGAACAAGCGATCGCCGACGCCGACGGAAGCGCCCGTGAGCGCGTTCAGTAGCGTCGACTTGCCCGCATTCGTGTAACCGGCGAGGGCCACTGATGGAAGCTGGGCCCGCTGGCGCTCGGCGCGCATCACCGCCCGGCTTGAGCGCACCTGCGCCAGCCTGCGCTTGAGCGCACCGATCCTGTCGCGCGCCAGCCGCCGGTCGGTCTCGATCTGGGTCTCCCCGGGTCCGCGCGTGCCGATTCCGCCGCCCAGCCGCTCGAGATGCGACCACAGGCCCCGCATCCGAGCGAGGTTGTACTCGAGCTGTGCCAGCTCGACCTGGAGCTTTCCCTCGGCGGTATGGGCGTGGGAGGCGAAGATGTCGAGGATGATCGCGGTGCGGTCGATGACCGGCATCCCCAGCTCCCCCTCGAGGTTGCGCTCCTGGCGCGGCGACAGCTCGTCATCGCAGGCGACGAGGTTGGCGTCGGCGCGCGCGAGCTCCTCCTTCAGCTCGTCGAGCTTCCCGGCGCCCAGGTAGGTGTTGGGATGGGGATGTTCACGGTGCTGGACCAGCTCACCCACCCCGGCCACGCCGGCGGCCGCGCTGCATCCAGGGTCAGGATAGCCGCGGGATATGCAGCTGCACGCTGTCTCTACAGCGCTCGCAGCCGCTGGACGGCCTCGAGCAGGCGGTCATCTGGGGTGGTCAGCGAGATGCGGAAGAATCCCTCGCCGCCCGGCCCGTAAGCGCTGCCCGGGGAAACTACGACGGCGGCCCGCTCGAGCACGTACTCGCAGTACGCCACCGCCGAGTCGAACCCTGGCGGCACCGGCGCCCACACGTAGATGGTCCCCTTGGGGCGCGTGACGTTGACGCCGGCCTCTCTGAGCGCGTCGCACACCAGGTCGCGGCGCCGCTGGTAGACGGCATTCATGTCTCGCACGAGGACGTCGAGCTCGGGCCCCAGGGCCGCGGCCCCCGCTAGCTGCACTGCCTCGAACAGCCCCGAGTCGATGTTCGACTTCAGACGCCAGTAGTGAGCGATCGCCTCCGCATTGCCGACGATCGCGGCGCAGCGCCAGCCGGTCATGTTGTAGCCCTTCGACAGCGAGAAGACCTCGACTCCGACCTCCTTCGCCCCGGACGTCTGAAGGAACGACGGGGCGACGTAGCCGTCATAGGTGGTCTCGCTGTAGGCGTTGTCGTGGACGATGAGGACCTCGTGGGCGTGAGCGAGCTCGACCACGCGCTCGAACAGACCTTCGGGAACGACGGCGCCGGTGGGATTGTTCGGGTAGTTGAGGAACATCAGGCGGGCGCGATCTAGCGTCTCGGTGGTGATCGCGTCCAGATCGGGTGTGAACTCGAGCGCCGGGATCAGCGGCATCAGCACCGGCTCCGCTCCGGCCATCAGCGGGCCGCCCGTGTACACCGGATAGCCAGGATCGGCCGCAAGCGCGACGTCGCCCGGGTCCAGGAACGCGAGGTTGAGGTTGAAGATGCACTCCTTGGCCCCGATGGCGGGCATCACCTCGGTCTCGGGGTCGAGCTCCACTCCGAAGCGACGACCATAGAAGGCGGCGACAGCCTCGCGAAACTCCGCTCGGCCTCGGTTAGTCGGGTACCGGTGGGTGCTGGGGTCCGCGACGGCTTGCTGTGCCGCAACCACGATCGGCTCGTAGGTGGGCATGTCCGGATCGCCGATGCCGAGGCTGATCACGTCCACCCCCGAGGACCGCTTCGCCGCGATCTTGCGCTCGAGCTCGGCGAACAGGTACGGCGGGATCCGCTCTAGCCGTCTACTCGACCGCACGCAGTTCCTCCACGAGCTCGTCGGCCACGGTTCCGCGAAACACGGGCACCGCCCACCCGCTGAGAGCCAGGGCAAAATCCTCCCTCACGTCGACCTCGAGCTCGCCGCCGTCGAGCACCACGGTCACCGGTGAGCTCCCGTCCTGACATACGTATGCCACCGCTGCCCCCGCCGCGCCCGTTCCGCTCGCCGAGGTCTCCCCCACCCCCCGCTCGAAGATCCGGGCCCGGATCCGCCCGGGCGCCAGGGTCGTGAACCACGAGACGTTCGTACGGTTCGGGAACAGCTCGTGGTGCTCGATCTCGGGCCCGATCTCCTGAAGGTCGAGGTCCTCGAGCTCCTGCTCGCCGGTCATCCGGATGGCGCACTGCGGGTTGCCGACCTGGACGTGCTGAAAGCGCCAGGTGTGCCCACCCGCGCGGAGCTCGCCCACGCCATCCGGGGGTCCGCCGGGGTAATCGTCGCTCTGAAGCCGAGTGCGTCCCAGGTCCACCGTGCATGTCGTTGGCGAGGTGATCGTCGGCCGCAGCTCCCCGGCCGCGGTCTGGATTGCGCCGGTATAGCCGTGCCGGTACAGGTACAGGATCGCCTGCCGCGCGCCGTTGCCGGATATCTCCGCCTCAGAGCCGTCGGGATTGAACACTTGCATGCGCGGCGGCTCAGCACCTGACAGGAGCAGCACCCCGTCGGCCCCGACGCCCGTGTGGGCCGCACAGATCGACTGGATGCGGGCTGACGTCAGCTCAAACGGCAGCGCTCGCTTCTCCACGATCAGGTAGTCGTTGCCGAGCGCCTGCCACTTCTCGAAGTCCACGGCGGCGCAGTCTATGCGTGGCTCAGTCTCGCCACAGCGCGACGATCTCCTCGGCCACGGCCTCGGGCGTGCGCCCGCTCACATCGATGACATTCACGCCTGACAGCTTGCGCATCCAGGTCAGCTGGCGACGAGCGTAGTTGCGCGTCCGTCGCTTCATCCCCTCGACGTCTCCGACAAGGAGCTCGTCGAACCCCAGCGCCTTGCGGGCCGTGACCGAGGCGCCGCCCGCGTTGGCGCCGCGCGCCTCGTCGGCGGCGCCCTTGGCGATCATCTGGTCGATCCGCTCGCCGATCCTGGCGTAGAGCTGATCGCGCTCCATCACGAGGCCGATCAGGAGCGTCGGCCGGCGAACCTCATCGCTCCAGAGCTCCGACTCGGCGCCAGGTGGCTCGAGCTCACCGGCGTCCAGGAGCTCGAGCGCTCGAACGACCCGCTGGCGATCCGTGGGGTTGATCGTCTCCGCTGCCCAGGGAGCCCGCTGCGCGAGGGCCGCGTGGAGCGCCACCGGGCCCCTACGATCGAGCTCGGCGAGCCAGCGGTCGCGGACCCCTTCGGGCGGTGCGGGTCGCAGGCTCAAGTCCGTCAGCGCGGCGCGCAGATAGAGCCCGGTTCCACCCAACACGATTGGGCGCTGTCCGTCTCGGAGCAGCCCGTCGATCTCGGCATGAGCCAACTCGGCGTACTGGCCGGCGCTGAAGCTCGCGTCGGCCGGCAAAAAGGAGACCAACCGGTGCTCAAGCCGGACCCGCTCCGCCGCCGTAGCCGCGCCGGTGAGGGTCTCGAGGCCCATGTACACCTGCAGGGCGTCCGCTGATACCGCCACCGGCCGCTCTCCCAGCTCGCGCAGGCGGTCAGCCAGCGCGATCGCTATAGCGGTCTTGCCGACGCCCGTGGGCCCGAACAGGGCGATGACCTCGGCGGCCATGACCCGCAGTATCGTGAACTGATGGCCGTCCAGATCGGCACAGGGCTCTCCACCCTTCCCGACCCTCGGGATGCCGGTGGCGACGCCGCGTCGCAGGCTGTCGCAGCGCTGGATGGGACAGCGCCAGAGCTCGTGCTGGCGTTTGTCACGGGCGCCCATCTCGCGGCGCCGGAGGCCACCCTGGAGGGAGTTCACGAAGCCTCTTCCCCGGCGGTGCTGGTGGGCGGCGGGGCCGGCGGGGTGCTGGGTGAGCGCAGAGAGCTCGAGTCGGGCAATGCGGTCGCTGTCTGGGCCGCTTCATTCGGCGCCGGCGAGGTGACTCCGTTTCACCTTCGCTTCGAGCCCGACGAAGATCCCCCGAGGATTACGGGCCTGCCGGACATCCAGGGATCGAGGGGGTTGATCATGATCGCGGATCCCTACTCGTTCCCCACCGACACGCTGCTGAGCGAGCTCGCGCTCCAGCTTCCTGGGGTGCCGATCCTGGGCGGGCTCGAGAGCGCCCGCACGAGCGACGGCACCGCGTCATTGCTGTTCGGGGACGAGGTGCGGCCGGACGGGGCGGTGGGAGTCTCGCTGGGGGATGTCGAGCTCCTGCCGTGCGTCTCGCAGGGCGCAGCCCCGGTTGGGCCGGAGCTGACGATCACCGCGGCCGAGGGCAATGTGATCGAGGAGCTGGCCGGTCGTCCGGCGCTCGAGACGTTGCAGCGCGTCGTCGGCCAGCTGCCCGAGCGCGAACGGGGGTTGGTGGCCGGTGGCTTGCTGATCGGAATCGTCGTCGACCGCGGCAAGGCCGAGTACCAACAGGGAGACTTCCTTGTCCGCGGGATCGCCGGTGCCGACCCGGACTCCGGCCGACTCGCGGTCGCCGCCGAGGTCCACGAGGGGCAGGTGATCCGCCTCCACGCTCGCGATGCGAGGTCCGCGCACGAGGATCTCCAGCGTCAGCTACGCCTGTGCATGGATGCGGTCGCGGACAGCGGGCCAGCGGGCGCGCTCGTGTTCTCCTGCAACGGTCGCGGCGCCGGGATGTTCGGCCCGTGCGATCACGACGCGACCACCGTGGCCGAGGAGCTTGGAGAGGCGCCGGCGGCCGGGTTCTTTGCCGCTGGTGAGATCGGACCGGTCGGCGGACGGAGCTTCCTTCACGGATTCACGGCCACCCTGGGCGTGTTTCCCCGCTAACGGGAGTTCACGTTACGGTGGCGGCCACTAACGACCGCCAATACACTGGCGCGCCGTGAACCTCGTCCGCGGCAACGTTCTGCTGACCGGCGCGACCGGCGGGATCGGACAGGCGATCGCGCGTGCGTTCGCCTCCCGCGGCGCCAGCTTGATCCTGACAGGCCGCAGGAACGACGTACTGGAGCCGCTCGCTGCCGAGGTGCGCGGACGCCCGCTCGCCTGCGATCTGTCGAGCCGCGGAGATGTGGAGAAGCTCTGTCGCGAGGCGGTGGCGGCCGAGCTGGACGTGTTCGTCGCCAACGCGGCGCTGCCCGCCAGCGGGTTGTTGACCGAGCTGACGCAGGAGGAGATCGATCGGATGCTGGAGGTCAACCTCCGCGCCCCGGTGGCGCTCGCCCGCGCGCTCGCGCCGGGCATGATCGACCGCGGCCGGGGCCACATGGTGTTCGTCTCCTCGCTCTCCGGCAAGGCGGCCAATGCGGCCTCCTCTGTCTACTCGGCCACGAAGTTTGGCCTCCGGGGCTTCGCGCTCGGACTACGCGAGGACCTGAGGCCTCATCACGTCGGAGTCTCCGCCGTGCTTCCGGGCTTCATCAGCGATGCCGGGATGTTCGCTGACGCCCAGCTCAGATTCGCGGAAGGTCAGATCAAGCTTCCGTCGGGAGTCAGCACGCGCACGCCGGAGCAGGTCGCGGCCGCGGTGATCAAGGCCATCGAGCGCAATCGCGCTGAGTTGGACGTCGCTCCGGCGCTCGTCCGCTTCGGAGCGACGTTTGCCGGCGCGGCACCTCAGCTGGCCGCTGCGGCCAGCAGGCTGATGGGGAGCAACAGAATCGCCGGCGAGGTGGCTGAGGGCCAGCGCGACAAGCGGGCGTAAGCGCGCTTGGCTGTGCCCGCTGCCCAGCAGGCGGTTGGTAGCGTGCGGGGCGATGCCGTCCCAGTGGCCGCCTGTCTCCTATGAATCCTGGAGCGAGACGTGTGACACGCTCCACGCGCACACCCAGTTACTCGGCAAGCTGGCGGTCGCGTTGGCGCCGCCCGAGCCCGAGCTCCAGCATGCGGCGCTACGGCTGACCCCGCGGGGCTGGGAGACGGACCCGATGCCGGCGCCGAACGGATCGGGAGCGCTGGCGTTCGCGCTCGATCTCCATGGGCATGAGGCCGTGGTCGAGCACAGCGACGCCTCGGCGTCGAGGATCGCTCTGACCCCCGACAGGCCTGTCGGCGAGGTGGCGCGCGAGGTGCTCGGAGCGGCCCGGACCGTCGGCGGCGACTTCGAGATCAACCCGACGCCCCAGGAGGTGTCGTGGACCGTGCCACTCGACCAGGACGACCAGCACCGGCGCTACGACCCGGACGCGGTGAGCTCGTACTTCGCCGCCGCGACTCAGGCTGCGCTCGTGCTAGCCGCTTTCCGCGCACCGTACCGCGGCCGCTCGACACCTGTGAACGCCTGGTGGGGCTCGTTCGATTTGGCCGTCAGTCTGTTCTCGGGCGCGCCGGCCGAACCCCCCTCAGACGACTTCATCATGCGCAACGCCATGGACGCTCAAGAGGTCGCGGTCGGCTGGTGGCCCGGCGACCAGCGATACGGCGGGGCCGCCTTCTACTCCTACGCGCACCCGGCGCCGGAGGGCTTCGCGGATGGAGCGCTCTCCCCTCCGCAGGCGCAGTGGCACGCCGAGCTCGGCGAGTACATCCTTGACTGGGACGACGTTCGCTCGAGTCCTGACCCCCATGGGACTGCGCTCGAGTTCGCGCGTTCAGCTTTCCGGCACGCCTGCGTGGTGTGCGAGTGGGATCCCGGGCTCCTCGACAGCGCCGAAGGAGCACCGCCGCCGGTTCGGTAATCGGCTAGTGGCGCGAGTCAGCGGGACGCTAGGTCGCGGTCGAGGCCTGAAGCCAGCGAGTAAGGGCGTGCCGGCCGGCCAGCGTCAATTCGCCATCCGCCGCGATCCAGTCCCTGGCGCGTAGCTCCCGAACGAGCCCCAGTGTGTCGCTGGGGGCCGGGCCCTCGCCCCGGGACTCGAGCCGGCTGCTCGCTGGCTCGACGAACCACCGACCGGACTCCAGCGCAGCCAGCGCCCGTCCCTGCTCGGTCGTGGGGATGTCGAGCGGGTGCGGAGCCGCGCCGCGCAGGGGGTCTTCGGTACTTGGAGAGTGTGACGCGGAGTCGCGAAACTCGGACGCCGAACCAGGAGCTCCGAAGCCAAATTCGCTCTCGGAATCCGACCCCGCTGTCCGCGAGGCGAACTCGTCGCCCAGGTGCTCTAGCTGCGCTCCGAGCCAGCCCGCCGCAGTTTCCATCCAATCTCTCGCCCGGTCGGGATCTACACCGACGTAGCCGGCCAGGTCGTCCACGTCGACGTCTGCCGCCATCCGCTGGACCGATTCACGTATCTCGTGCGCGATCGAGCGCACGGTGTCCTCGAAGTTCTCGTGGTCTTCGCCGAAGCCCTCGGGCCCTTCTTCATCTTCACGCATGGTCAAATAATGGCACGCGGTGGCTAGGAGTCGCCTGACCGGTCGCTTACGAGCGCGTGCTCGCTGGTAACCGACGCCAGCGTATTGATGATTTCGTCCGCCAGCCGGGCGCCATCGGCGGCTCGCTCGGGAGTGGCCTGGACCCGCACTACCACGTCATCACCGTCGATCTCTTCGAGCAATACGCGCGGCTCAGATCGCGTTGGTGTGTTGATCGCTTCGTCCAACAGCGCCTGCACTTGTCCCGGCCGAATCCCGGTGTTCAGCCGCACCTTGACGTCGACCGGTTCCGGTTCTCGCAGTGGGACGACGGCCGCGGCGAGTACGACGTTGTTGGGGATCATGATCCGGTCATCGCCTCGAGCGAGCGTCGTATAGAGCAGGCCGAGTGAGCTCACGACTCCTTCGGTGGAGCCGCCGACGGCACCCGCCTGCAGGCGGATTCGCTCGCCGACGCGGAACGGCCGCGCACTCAGGAGGACCATTCCGGCGATCACGTTGCCCAGTGTCTGCTGCGCGGCGAGACCGAAGATGACCGCGGTGAATGCGCCGCCGGCGACGATTGTGGAGGGATGGAAGCCGACGACGCGGGCGGTGACGATGAGCGTGATCGCTGTCGCGACCAGTCGGATCAGGAACCCGACCGTGCCGGCGGTCGACGGATCCATGCGCTTGAAGAACGTCGGCGCCGCGGCCCGACCGAGGTCGCGCGCGAACGTCCACCCCAACACGACCAATGCGATCGCCGTGAGTATCTCCACCCAGGTGTTCGTCCCGGAGGAGAGCATCTTGTTCTGGCAGATGTGAACGCCCGGGGGGCATGTGCCGAACCACGCGTTGCGGTTCGACCACAGCAGGAGCACCCCGATCAGCAGCACTAACAGGACGAGCGTCCGCCGCTGGGCGCCGCGAATCGCCCTCTGGGTCGCCTGAAGCGTCAGCCCTGCCCGCTCCCAGGCCTCGCTGCGGGTCTCGAACATACGCTCGAACCGCTGGTTGCGCTCGGCCGCCTCGCCGTTCTCTGTATCTCTTTTGAAGGGGTTTTGCATCGACTGGCGTGGCCCTTGTGGCTGCCGACCGTCGCTGATCGCTCCTCCCTTCGTCCTCAGAATAAACGTTGCTGCCCGTTCTGTTTCACCGGCGTGCGCCGATCGGCTCGCTCCTTGCGCGTTTCTCGCGTAATGCGCTGAACTACCCGTCCCCGCATCCCCTCATCCGGCGCTTGGTCTGGTCCCCTGACGAGTCTGGACAGTCGTTCTCGCTCCGGCACGGGCATGTATGCGCCGCGGCGATAGAGCTCCTCGTAGCGCGGAATCAGATGGGGTCGGTGCTCCCGCAGCCACTCGAACCAAAGGTCACGCACCTCTCCCCGCAGGTGCAGCGCTATACCGGACACGTACGCTGCGCCAGCCTCGGCGGCCAGCTCGAGGATCGGCTCAACCTGCTCCGGCGCATCATTGACCTCCGGCATGAGCGGCGCGATCAGGACGCCGGTGCGAATCCCGTTGCGGGTGAGCTCAGCGACCGCCTCGAGCCGCGCCCGCGGATTGGGCGTATGCGGCTCCGTCGCCCGCCATGCCTTCTCGTCCAGCGTCGGGACGGACAAGGCGGCGCTGAAGTCCGCGACCTCGTTGATCTGCTTCATCAGCTCGAGATCCCTGAGCAGCAGGGGCGATTTGGTCAGGATCGAGCACGGATTGGCCGTATCACGCATCGCCTCCCAGATACCCGGCATCAGCTTGTAGCGCCCCTCGACCCACTGATAGGGGTCGGTGTTCGTACCGAGCGCAACATGCTCCTTCTTCCAGGACGGCCGGTTGAGCTCGGCCCGCGCGAGCTCCGGCGCGTTCACCTTGACGACGATCTCGCGCTCGAAGTCGCGGCCGGCGTTGAAGTCCAGGTAGGTGTGCGTGGGGCGAGCAAAGCAGTAGCGGCACGAGTGGCTGCAGCCGCGGAAGGGATTGATCGTCCACCGGAACGGCATGCGGGATGCGGCGGGCACGTGGTTCAGAATCGACTTTGCCCGCACTTCGTAGAACCGGGTCGGGATCGAGTCGGGTGCGTCGAAATGGCGGACAACTGCTTCGTCCCGATAACCGGGCAGCCGGGCCCGCTCTTCCGCGTCAAGGCTCAGGTGGCTCCACCGCATACGAACGGATGTTCGCAAACGGCCCGGATGGACCGTTAGAAATGGCGCGTGACCGTCAGCTCGCAGCCCGAGCGAGGATCGACTCGTGGCCCGTCAGCGTCTGGCTGGTGGCCCCGGTGATCTCGACCCGGACAAGCTCGCCCGGCGAGGCGAGACCCTCGAAGTTGACGACCTTGTTGTGGGTCGTGCGGCCGCGCAGGCACGTCGGGTCGGTGCGCGACTGGCCCTCGACCAGCACCTCGAGCGTGCGGCCGACGAACCGCTGCGCTCGCTCGTGGGCACGACGCTGGATCACCTCGATCAGCCGCTCGAGCCTGGCGATCTTGATCTCATGCGGAACCTGGTCCGGCAGCGTCGCCGCTTCGGTGCCGCGCCGCGGGGAGAAGGCGAACGTAAACGCGCCGTCGTACCGCACCTCGTCGGCAAGCGAGAGCGTCTGCTCGAAGTCCTCGTCGGTCTCCCCCGGGAAGCCGACGATGATGTCGGTGGTGAGCGCGCAGTCTGGGACGTGCTCGTGGATCATCGCCACGCGGTCGAGGTACCGCTCGCGCGTGTAGGTGCGCCGCATCCGCTTAAGCACCGCGCTCGATCCCGACTGCAGCGGGAGATGGATGTGCCGACACAACGACGGCAGTTCCGCGTGTGCCCGGATCACGTCCTCGCGCATGTCCTTCGGATGTGGGCTCGTGTAGCGGATTCGCTCGATGCCTTCGATAGCGTCGATCCGCGCCAGCAATTCCGCGAACGTGATCCGGCGATCGCGCGGTAGATCGCGGCCGTAGGAGTTCACGTTCTGGCCGAGCAACGTCACCTCGACCACGCCGTCCAACGCCAAGCGCTCCACCTCGGACACGAGATCGCGCGGCGTGCGACTCACTTCGCGGCCTCGGGTGGCAGGCACTATGCAGTATGAACACGACATGTTGCATCCGACGCTGATCTGCACCCACGCCTGAAATTCGCGCGTCCGCTTGGCCGGCAGATCCCCCGTGAAGCCCTCGAACTCGAAGAACCCCTGTGCGGTGAGTGAGTCGCTCGTCAGGAACTCAGCCAGCTTGTGGACCTGCCCGGGGCCGAACGCCACATCGACGAACGGGAAGCGGGCGAAGAGCTCCTCCTTGACCGACTGCGCCCAGCAGCCGCCCACTCCCACGACGCGGTCGGGACGCTCCACCTTCAGCCGCTTGGCCTGCCCAAGGTAGGACAGGAAGCGGTTGTCCGCCTTCTCCCGGACCGAACAGGTGTTGAACAGGATCAGATCGGCTTGGCAGCTCGAGGTCGATGCGGGCGCCCCGACCGTTACCCGAATCGGCCGCGACCACGCGGCCTCCATGGGCCTCGGCGATGGCACGAACGATCGCCAGCCCGAGCCCGGCTCCACCGTCGCGACTGGCCCGAGCGGGATCAGTTCGGTGGAACCGCAGGAATATTCGCTCGCGTTCGGCGTCCGGTATCCCCGGTCCGTCGTCGAGCACCGAGAACCGGATCCGCTCCGAGGCAAGCCTCGTCACCTCGAGGCGGACCAGCCCGTCGTGCTCGCTCGTGTGCGCGACTGCGTTGCCGGCCAGGTTTCGCAGTGCCTGCGCGAGCCGGTCGGGGTCGGCTCGGAGGCTCGCATGAGGCACATCTGACAGCTCGAAGCGCCGGTCCGCCGTGAGACTGACGCCGTCCCACAGCTCGGTCACGAACGGCGGCAGGTCGATCGGCTCGAGCCGCAGGAAGTCGGCTCGCTCCGACTGCGCCAGCAGCAGCAGGTCGTCGACCAGGCGGGTGATGCGGGTGATCTCGGCCTGGACGACCCGCTCGGCTCGCCGAACCTCTTGCGCGGATGGGTTGTCGCTGGCGGCGAGAACCTCGAGCTGACCCCGAATGACCGTGATCGGCGTGCGCAGCTCGTGTGAGGCATCGGCGATGAACTCCCGTTGGCTGGCGAACGCCTCCGCCAGCCTGTCGAGCATGTGGTTGAACGACTCCGCCAGCACGCGGATCTCATCGCCGCTTCCCTCCGCTGGCGTCATCCGGGGCTCCAGATCGCCGGCATCGACGCGGGTCGCCACCGCGGCCATCCTGCGCAGGGGCAAAGAGACGCGGGCGCCGGCCAGATAGGACGCGATCAGCGCGATCGCGAGCATCACGGCCCCTGCGATGATGAAAGCCTGGGCGACGCCGTGCTGCGCTTGCTCAACCGCGGCCAGTGGCTGGCCGGCGCCGACGGTGACAGAACTGGCGCCGAGCCGAACGGAGCGCTCGTAGATGCGCAGCTTGCCAGCGTCGGGAACCCTCTGGACCGAGTAGCCGTTCCGCGGGGTCAGTAGCGTGCGCCCGAGCCCGACCTCTCGCTGCTGCTCTGCTCCAGGCTCCGCGTCATCGCGGCCCGCGAAGCCGAACAGCTCGGGGTGGTTCGTCGCGGTTCCCTCACCCGGCACCAGCGCGAACAGCAGGGTTGACGTCGCCGAATACGGTTGCGCGCCGAGGTAGCTGTCGATGGCGCGGGCGACCTGCCACGAGGGCCTCCCGCGTAGTGACGACACCAGGTCGGATAGCTGCGCAGTGTTGCCCGCGATGTCACGGTCTATCTGCGAACGCAATCGGCTGCCTGTGTCGCTGTAGACGACTGCGAAGATGATGCCCGCGGACAGGAGCATAACGCCGGCCACCCACAGGGTGAGGCGCCAGCGCAGGCTTCTCGGGACCAGTCGACTAAGTAGCGGTCGCATCGAAGCGGTAGCCGACCGATCGCACAGTCACGATTGGTGAGCGACGTCCAGCACCACCATCTTCCTTGACCGCGGCTCGAAGCTTGCGGCGGAGGTAGCCGACGTAGACATCGACCACGTTGGTGCCCGGGTCGTACTCGTATCCCCACACGGCGCGAAGTATCTGGTCCCGGGAGAGGGCCTGGCCGTGGTTGCGCATCAGGTAGGTCAACAACTCGAATTCGGTCGTGGAGAGCCGCACGAGCTGGCCGGCGTACTTCACCTCGCGTGAAATCAGGTCTACCTCGAGATTGCCGCCGTGTAGCACCGTCCGCTGGCTCTGCGCCGCGATGCGCAGCTGGGCGCGGATGCGGGCGGCGAGTTCGTGCAGCGAGAACGGCTTCGTCAGATAGTCGGCGGCGCCTGCGTCGAGACCGGCTACGCGCTGCTCCACCTGGTCCAACGCCGTGAGGACGATGACCGGCAGCTCGGGCTTGGACTCGTTGACGGCGGCCAGCACCTCGAGCCCGCTGCGCCCGGGCAGGAGGAGATCGAGGACGAGCAGGTCAACATGGTCCCGCAGCGCACGTTCCAGGCCGCTGTCGCCGTCCACTTCCGCACGGACCTCGAACCCCTGGGCCTGCAGGCCCCGCTCCAAGAAGTCGACAATTCCGGGTTCGTCCTCGATCACGAGGATGACTGGCGCCAAGGCCGCTACCTCGCGTATTCGACGGCGCGCGACTCCCGGATGACCCCCGGCCTGCATCGCGTAGACCTTGTCGACGCCGTCGTGGCGCGTGGCGATCTTCTCCAGGTCGCGCAGCCGCTTCACGTACAGCTCGAGCGATTCGCCTCTGGCACCAGGGCGAGCGCCCGACAGGGCATCCGCCGCCTGCACGAGTACCGCCTCGACGGTCTGCGGCTCGACCTCGTTGTGGTGGGCCTCCATCGCGTGTGCAACGGCTTCGGACTCTCCGTGCTTGCGTGCCAAGTCGCCGCCGACGAGAGCATGTGGTCCTTCGATCTCGTGCGTTACCGCTTTGCCGAGGTCGTGCAGGAGGGCGGCGCGCCGCGCCGTCTTGGGGCTTGCGCCGAGCTCCTCGGCCATCATTGCGGCCAGCCGGGACACTTCGATCGAGTGAGCAAGCACATTCTGACCGTAGCTAGTGCGGAACTTGAGCCGCCCTAACAGCTTGACCAGCTCGGGGCTCAGACCCTGGACGTCAGCCTCAAACACCGCCTGGTCACCCAACTCGATGATGTGCTGCTCGAGCTCGGATTTGGCCTGGTAGTACATCTCCTCGATTCGGGCGGGATGGATCCGTCCATCCTGGAGCAGCTTCTCGAGCGTCATGCGGGCGATCTCCCGGCGGACGCCGTCGAACCCCGACAGGACGACCGCTCCCGGCGTGTCGTCGATGATGAAGTCGACCCCGGTGAGGTTCTCGAGCGCACGGATGTTCCGACCCTCTCGGCCGATGATCCTGCCCTTCATGTCGTCCGCCGACAGTTGCACGACCGACACCGTGGTCTCTGCGGCGTGTCCGGCGGCAAGCCGCTGCATGCAGACAGACAGGATGTTGCGCACCCGACGCTCTGCGTCGCGTTTGGTCTCGTCCTCGACCTCGCGGATCCGGCGAGCGGCGTCATGCCTCGCCCGATCCTCGACCTCTTGGAGCAGCAGCTCCTTGGCCCGCGCGGCCGATAAGCCCGAGATTCGCTCCAAGGCGCGCTCGAGCTCACGCTGGCGCTCTGCCAGCGCCCCTCTCTCCCGCTCCAACTCCGATTCGCGCGAGGCCAGAGCCTCCTCCCGACGGGCCAGCGCGGCGGCGCGGTCCGCCAGCTCGTTGTCGCGAGGCATGCGCCCCCTCCGTTCCGAGCCGGCGGATCGTGACGTCGGATGCACACGCGCGTACAGGACCGCAGCGATCACTATTCCCACCGCGATCAGCGCTGCGGCACCGATGATGTCCATGGTCGTTTCCTCTCCCTGGTGGCCCGGAGCGGGTCACGTCGATTTAGTTTTCGGGAGCGACCGAGTGGCCCGTCCAGGCAGACTAAGAGCCGAAACGCCTCAGCGGTTGGAGCGCCTCAGTCGGCCACGGCGCAGCAGCTCATTCGCGCCAAGCAACCGACCACTGCACCCATCGATCGGTGGGGGACAGGAGGTCCTGTGGAAATTGCCGTCAACGCTGTACCGGATCCGTTCTACAAGTCGTGTATTTGCTGGTCTTTTATGGCCCGCGGGCCATTCGTTCGCTGCCTGGATCGTAGTACCGGGAACCCCCTGGCGCAATCCGGACTGCCGAGTCGCAATCCGGACAGCGGTCACCCGCTCCGGGCGTACGCCACCAGGGCGTCGAGTGCGAGGTCCGGGTCGTAGCCCTTGCGAATCAAGAGCCCAAGCGCACGGTCACGTTCGCGCCGCTCGCACGGCGGCACTTGAAACCGGCGGCTTAGGAGCGCGACGGCGCGGTCCAGCTCCGTCGCCTCCTCGTTCGGGGCCGGCTCTGAGAGCGCCTCCTCCACCAGCTCCCGATCGACGCCGCGCGCGAGCAATCCCTGTCGAATCCGTTCTCTCCCCCACCCTTCGAGCTCGCGCTTGTCCTGCACGAACAGTCGCGCGAACCGTGCGTCACCGACCGAGCCCTCCTCGGTCAGGACCTCGAGCGCCCACTCGCAGCTAGTGGCGTCGA
>VAWT01000096.1 GCA_005883415.1 Actinomycetota bacterium
AACCGTTCGGGCTCAAAGACGACGCTGTCGAACATTGCGGCGTAATCCTCGCCGAACGCTTGGACTGCTTCCCGTCCCCGAAGCGTCCCAGCATCGAGTCCGCGTTCGGTTGTTAGCTCGAATTCGGGATGCACATCGCAAAGCGACGCGCCCCAGTCTCCGCGGTTCAGAGCTTCGTAGACGCGGCCCACAATCTCGGCGCTCTGCTGCGACATCCCGCAGCCAGTATCGCGCGCCGACGCATCCGCGCTGCTGCCCAGGGCTAACCGCCGGCGAACCCAGCGCGATAGGGACTGTTAACGGGGACCGGAAGAGGCACGCACGTCAGCTGGCTTGGGGCTGCAACTCCGCCTCGCGCATGGGCACACCGGCGGCGCTGTAGGCGTCCGGCGCATCGAGCGTCTCCGCTTGCACCAGGGCCTGGGCGAGGCTGTCGAGCTGTCCGCGGTGGTCCGACAACAGCTGGGTGACCTCGTCGTGGGCGGCGTCGACGATGCGGCGTACCTCTTCGTCGACCAGCCACTGCATCTGGGGCGACGTTTCGCTGGCGCCGGGCAGCAGTGGTCCCTGCCCATCCCGTGGCAGCAACGTGATGGGACCGAGCTTGTCGCTCATCCCCCAGCGACCGACCATCTCCCGCGCGATCTGCGTCAGCTGCTCGATGTCCGATTCGGCGCCGGTGGTGATCTTGCCGTAGACGGTCTCCTCGGCCGCTCGGCCTCCGAGCGCGACCCTGATCTTGGCGTCGAGCTCTTCGCGGGAGTAGTTGAGCCGGTCTGCGTCGGGAGTTGAGAGCGTAACCCCGAGCGCCTGCCCGCGGGGGATGATCGACACCTTCCGTACCGGGTCCGCACCGGAGGTGAGCATCCCGACCAGCGCGTGGCCGGACTCGTGGTAGGCGGTTCGCTCGCGATCCTCTGGGCCTAGCACGATCCCGCGCGGCGCGCCGAGCAGGATCTTCTCGAGCGATTCGGTGAAGTCGGCCATCTGGACCTTGGCGTGGCTCCTCCGCGCTGCTAGCAATGCCGCCTCGTTTGCCAGATTCGCAAGGTCTGCGCCAACCATTCCGGGGGTAGTAGAGGCCAGCGTTTCGAGATCGACGTCATCGGCCAGCGGCATCGAGCGAGTATGGACCTGAAGGATCTTCACCCGGCCGGCGCGGTCGGGCGGCTGGACCGCCACCCGCCGGTCGAAGCGTCCGGGCCGGAGAAGCGCCGCGGCGTCCAGCTCATCGATGAAGATGATCGCCGGGGCGGCCTCCTTGGCCTTCGAGAACAAGTCACGCACACGGGCCGCGCCGACGCCGACGATCGCCTCGATGAACTCGGAGGCCGCGATCGAGAAGAAAGCGGCGTGAGCCTCGCCGGCGACCGCGCGCGCCAGCAATGTCTTCCCGGTCCCAGGAGCACCGAACAGCAGCACCCCGTGGGGCATCCGCCCGCCAAGCCGTGTGTAGCGGTCGGGGCTCTTCAGAAAGTCGACTATCTCCGTAAGCTCGGCCTTGGCCTCATCGATCCCCGCGACGTCGTCGAACGTGACGCGGATACTCTCCGGATCGGCACGCCTGGCCTGCGATCGGCCGAAGCCTCCCAGGGCCCCCATCCCGCCGCCGGCGCTCGCCCGCCGCGCCAGCCAGTAAAAGAGCGCGATCAACAGCAGCGTCGGGCCGAACCCCAGCAGGATCTCGGCCACCACCGAGGTGCCGGAATTTGGATTCTGGGCGTTGACCTGAACGCCCTTGGACTGAAGCAGCGCTGTGAGCGCGTTGTTGTTCCAGAACGCCGGGACCTGGGTTGAGAACAGAGTTGTCGGGGTCGCGGCTTGGTCATTCGGCGGATAGCGGATCTTGGTCCTGAATGTGCCCTGGATCTGGTCGCCCTTGGAGGAGATCGACTTGACCTGGCCGGCGTTGACCTCGTTGATGAAGTACGGGCTGAACGGGACCGTCACCCGGGGCTGGCTGCCGGGCTGGACCACAAGAACAGAGATCCAGTTGATCGCCAGCAGCACCACGAAGAAGATCCAGAACGCGAGCCACCGGTGGGGTGGCCTCGGCTTGTGCTCCTCCGGCATGCCGCGCCCGTCGGGCGCGGGCGCCACACGCCAGCCGCGCTTGTCGTGCGGCATCGGCGCTGGCGGCACCGCCTTGTCCCCGCTTTCGGCGCTGCTCGATGCTGGTTCTGGCTCGGCCACTGGTCGTCGGTCCCCCCCGTAGCGTAGGGCAACTGCGAAACCCTCTGCCCGCGCTGGCCTAGCGCCCGGTTCCAGCCCGTGCCCGCCGCCGGTCTGCTATCTCCCGCGGTGTGAGCACTCGAGACCAGCCTGTGCCGCTCCACGAGCAGTCAAAGGCGGTCATTCAGGGCTTGCGAGAGGGGATCATCCAGCCCCGCCTCGTCGTGGGACTCGTGCTGATCGCCGGCGGGGTGTTTTGGGCGCTCTTCCGGGGCCTTGAGTTCTATGGCCTGGGTCCTGTTGATCTGGCCTACGACCTCGACCAGCCGCCGCTACTGCTCGCCCTCGTGGGGGTCTGGCTTCTGTACCGGAGCCGCAGTTGATCCTCCCCCAGATTCAGATCGCGCGCGCACACTGGGTACTGGGCGCTTTGTTTCTGGCGATCATCCTCGAGGAGTACGTGCCGCTGCTGGGACGCGACCGGCGCCGGCTGCAATCGCGGTCGCTGCTGGTTCCGTGGGCGCTGATGCTGGGCGGAGTCGGAGTATGGGCCACGACCGTGTTCGCCGACATCGTGCACGACATGTTGGTGCACACCCTGTGGGGAGACGTCTTGTTTGCGGCCGGCGCACTCGAACTCGCCCGGCGGCGAGGGGTGTACGAGCGCCCGTGGGTTGACGGGGCGTTGCCGTTTGCGTTCCTGAGCTGCGGAGGGCTGTTTCTGGTCCACGTGGCCATCGATCCCGCGAGCCAGGGAGAGAGCTGGCACCTGGCGATGGGGCTCCTTTTGATCACCGGCGGGGCGCTCGAGCTCCTCCGCCTGTGGCGCCGCCGCGCGCCCCTGATCTCGCTGGCGCTCCTGCCGCTGGCGGGATTCGCGCTGGCAGTGATTGCGATCCCTGTGGCGGCGGCGTCATGACGCGGCTCGTGTCGAGTCGCGCCGGGCGCCGCGTGCTTCTGATGGCGGGGTGTGCGCTCGTGCTGTTGGGCGCCCCATCGACAGCAGCTGCGCACGCGGCCCTGGAGACCGCCACCCCCGCCTCGGGCGTGGCGCTCAAGGCGGCGCCGCAAGCGATCAAGCTGGTGTTCGACGAGGAGGTCGTCCCGCGGCTGGCCAGGGTGACGGTGGTCGGGGGGCACGGCCCGGACGTCGCCGGCTCCCTGGTCGTGGCCGGATCTGTGGTGACGGTTCCGCTGCGCCCGGGGCGGGCTGACAGCTACACGGTGAGGTGGCGGATGGTTGCCACCGACGACGGGCACGCGACCGAGGGGGCATACACCTACGGAGTGGGCGTCAAGCCCCTGCCGCCAGGACCGGCGAGCGGGCTCGGGGTCCCGGTCGCGCCGGAGCTGCTGGCGTGGCTCGAGTTCGTGGGAGTCGTGCTGACCGGGGGGCTGCTGACGTTCCGCGCCATCGTGAGGCCTCGACTGCTCGAGCGCGAAGGCGGCGCACGCGACGGCACAGTCGCCGTGTGGGCAGGAGTGGTGGGAGCGGCGCTCGGGCTGCACGCCGGCCTCCTCGCGTTCCTCACCGGGGCCTACCCGATTGTGGGCGGTGGGTTGGCGGGATTCGTCAACACCGAGATCGAGCCAATCCGCGTCGGTACGCATTTGGGGCAGGCCTGGACGGTGACGACGTTCGCCTGGCTCGGGGTCCTCATGTTGCTCGTCGCGGCGTGGGTCACACCGGCCAAACGCGAGCGGCTGCTGGGGTGGGGCGGTGTGTTGGCGCTGGGCACCGCTTTCGGCATCAGCTGGGCCAGCCACCCCGCGGCCCGGGGCGCGCTGGCGCTGATCGCGGATTACCTGCATCTTGTGGCCGGCGCGCTGTGGGTAGGCGGATTGCTCGCGCTAGTGATCCTCGCGGTCGGCGCGCGATCTCTTTCCCGCCCGGCCCGCGAGGCGCTCGTTCGGGCCTCGTTGCTGCGACTGTCGGCGATCGCCGTGCCGATCGTGGTCGTGGTCGGACTGGCCGGCGCATATCTGGTGCTGCGCGAGTTCCCAGGACCCTCGGCAATCGTCACAACCCGCTACGGCGTCACGCTGCTCCTCAAGACCGCCGCCTACGTGATCGGGGCGCCGGTCGAACAGCAGCCGGCCTTAGCTCTTCGTCGTCGGCCCCCCGATCGCGCTGAACACAATCGCCCGGAACCCGAGGACGACGAAGGCGAGCAGGGACACGACGCCGAGCCCGTGCGCCCAACGGGCATCGGCGACGTTGAGCAGACCGAAGCCGACGATCAGGCAGGCGACCGCGGATCTGGCCAGTAGGCGGGGCCTCACGCCCCGAAGCTCGCGCCGCGCTTGCTGCGGCGTGGCGGTCTCGGCCGCCCGGAAGCGGCCGGTGACCGCGAGGCGGAAGAGGAGCCCCAGCGAGGGGAACAGAATCGCGCCGCCGGCGAGCACAGCAGCTATCAGCCAGACGAGCGTGTCGTGGCCAGCGGCGGCTTGGTAGACGGTGAGCCCGGGAAGGATCGTCGGCCAGCGCGAGAGTGCCCAGCCGGCGATGACCGCGGCCACGGCCAGCGCGGCGCCGTAGCGGGCGGGCTCGTAGCGGCGAGCGTAGACCAGTGCGAGCGTCGCGAGGCCGGCAACGAAGGAGACGACCACGGCGGCCAAGGCGCGTCCGGTCATCAGCGAATGAAACAGCGCGTGGTTGTCGGCGTTGACGACGAAGATGCCGCCGATCGCGAGCGCCCCCGTCACCAGGCCGGCGCCTAGAGCGCGCAGCCGGAAGGCCTGCTGGAGCGCTTGTTGGCCGTCGCGGGCGGCGTCCGCGGCCAGATAGACGGCGGCCAGATACGCGGAGCTGATGACGGCGAGGATGCCGATGAAGATCGAGGTGCCATTGAGCCAGCTCGAGAACAAATCTCCCGAGGCGTTTCCGACCGGCACGCGGTTGGTGGCGATCCCGCCGACCGCAGCCCCGAGCGCGAACGGCGTGAGGATCGAGGACAGCGAGAAGATCGTGTCGATGACGCTGGACTCCCGAGGGCTGGACGCCCCAGACCTGAAGGCGTAGGCGGCGCCACGGAAGATGATCCCGATCACCGCGATGAACAGCGCCACGGCGAGCGTGGAGGCGATCGAGCCAAAGGCCGTCGGGTAGGCGGTCCAGAACACCGTCAGGACGAAGATCAGCCACACGTGATTTGCCTCCCACACCGGCGACAGCGAATGATGGGCGTGCTCGCGCACGCGCTCGGCATGCGGGCCCCGTCCGGCGAACAGCTGCCAGAACCCGGCGCCGAAGTCCGCACCGGCCAGCACCGTGTAGAGCGCCACCCCGGCGAGCACGAACACCAAAGGCAGCGATTGCAGCAGCATCTAGGCCGCCTGTAGTTGGGTCGGGGGCTCGGGCTCGCGCGGCTCCTCGAGCGGCGCCCGCGCCAGCCGCCGCAGAACCCAGACGAGGCCGCAGGCGACGACCAGGTATGTGGCGGCCAGCGCGCCGTAGCCGACCGGGATCCCGTGTACGCCGGTGACGGCGGCCGCGGTGGTCATCACCCGGTACACGACCCACGGTTGGCGGCCCACCTCGGTGACGACCCAGCCGGAGATCAGCGCCACGACCGACAGTGGCCCGGCCAGAACCACCGCTCGGTAGAACCAGGTCGACTCCGGCAGCCGCCTGCGCCGGATCCAGATCGCGAGATACACCACCCCCAGCAGCGCCATCAGCGTCCCGATCCCGACCATGGTCTGAAACGCGTACCGCTCGATGTTGATTGGCGGGCGTTGATTTGCCGGAACGCTCTCGAGGCCCTGGACCTTGGCGTTCCAGCTGTGGAAGGCAAGAAGGGAGAGCAGGTGTGGGATCGAGATCCCGTGCTCGACCTGCCGGTCGGTGTACCACCCCAGGATGTGCTCGGGGGCGCCCCGCGTCGTTTTGTACAGCCCCTCGATCGCGGCCAGCTTGATCGGCTGGGTGGTGGCGACGTCACGTGCGGCCCAGTCGCCGACGAGCAGCTGCACCGGGGAAGCCAGGGCGGCGACCGTCAGGGGGATGGCCAAGGCCGTGCGTTCGTATCTGCTGAAGCGCCCACGCAGCCGTGCGAACGCGTAGCAGGCGGCGAGGACGAAGCCGCTGACGATGTAGCCGGCGATGTACATGTGGATCAGCTCGTGCCACAGGTAGGTGTTCGCGAACAGTGCCTGGAACGGATCGACGCCGACCACCTTGCCGCCCTGGAGGTGAAAGCCGCCCGGGTGGTTCATCCAGGCGTTGACCGAGATCACCATCCACGACCCAGTGAACCCCGTGATCACGACCGGCACCCCGCTCCACAGATGCACCCGACTGGACAGCCGGCCCCATCCGTACACGTAGATCCCGATGAAGATGGCCTCCATGAAGAACGAGAAACCCTCGATCGCGAACCCCAGTCCGAACACCGACCCGAACGTGCCCGTGAAGTTCGGCCACAAGAGCCCCATCTCAAAGCTCAACACCGTCCCGGTGATCACCCCCACGGCGAACATGGCGACAATCACCCGCGTCCACCGCCGCGCCAGCGTCAGATACAGGCGGTCGCCGGTCCTGTGCCCCAGCCACTCGATGAACAGCACCATCGCTGGGAACGAGATCGCGAACGCAACCAGCGGGATGTGCACCGCGAACGACAGAGCCTGCATCTGCCGGGCTTCGAGCAGGTAGTGCTGATCGACCGGGGCGAACGCCGCAGCTGCCGCGGAGCCGATCATCTCACTTCCCGCCCTTGAGCCTCCCACGCGGGTGGTCGAGCAGCGTGGACATCGCCTCGAGCGTTGACAGTGAAGCTCTTGGTGCTCCGCATCACGTCGCCTCCTATCCTCGCGCTTAGTACCGGGATTGGGAAGCTAGCCGGGCTGAGGGTGGGTCAAGGACCTCCTCGCTCGGGTCTTGAGCCGGTCGTATGAGATCGGACCGTGCCCGCGCCCCCGAAGGTCTCGCCCCGCCGTACTAGCCTGGGAGGCTCAGCGAGGATCAGGCGCCAATGGCAGTCGAATACAAGGACTACTACGAGGCTCTCGGGGTCCCTAGGGACGCCAGCCAGGACGACATCCGCCGGGCATACCGCAAGCTGGCGCGGCGCTACCACCCTGACCTCAACCAGGAGAGCGACGCGGAGGAGCGCTTCAAGGACGTCAGCGAGGCGTACGAGGTCCTGTCCGATCCCGAGAAGCGCGAGCGCTACGACAGCCTGGGCAGCCGCTGGCGCTCGGGCCAAACAGCCGATGCCGCCGATTTCGAGGATCTATTCGGCCAGCAGGGCTTTGGGGGCGACGACGTGCGGGTCGAGTTCGGCGACGGGGGCTTCTCCGAGTTCTTCGAGCGGCTGTTCCGCGATCGTGCCTCCACCGCCGGCACCGGGCCGCTGCGCGGCCGCGATCACGAGGCGGTACTCGAGCTCTCGCCGGAGGAGACCCTCGCCGGCGGAAGGCGCCGCCTGTCGCTGGATGACGGCCGCAGCTTCGATGTCAACATCCCGTCCGAGGTCAGGGAGGGCCAGCGAATCCGGATCGCCGGCCAGGGATCCCCTGGCCGTGACGGTGGCCCAGCAGGGGACCTCTATCTGCGCGTGCGTCTCAGGCCACATCCTCGGTTTCGCCGCGAGGGCGATGACCTGTACGTGGATCTGCCGGTGTCGCCGTGGGAGGCCGCGCTCGGAGCCACGGTCCCCGTCCAGACCCTGACGGAAACTGCTCGGGTGCGGGTCCCGGCCGGGTCCTCAAGCGGGCGGCGGCTGCGACTGCGCGGCCGTGGTCTGCCCAAGCGAGGCGGAGGCCGCGGCGATCTCTACGCCGCCGTCCAGATCGTGGTGCCCAAGCGGCTCTCAGACGAGGAGCGCGATCTGTTCGAGAAGCTAGCCAGTGTCTCCGAGTTCGACCCGCGCGCCGGGAGCCGATGAGTCCCCGCCGTGCCCGAGCCCGGCCGATGCACGCCGTAGGCCAAGAGGACGGCACACAGCCCCCGGTCGAGCTCGCGTTGCTGGCCCGCCGGGCCGGGGTGCGTGTGTCGCTCGTCCGCCGCTACCACGCGTTTGGCCTATTTGACCCCAGCGCTGGAACAAGCGAGGCGCCGCTGTTTGCACCCAGCTGCGCAGCGCGCGTAGCCGCGGCGGAGCGGCTGCGGCGAGACCTGGGGCTTAACCTCGCCGGGGCCGTGCTGGCGTGCGAGCTGCTCGACCGCATCGTCGAGCTCGAGGAGCGCGTCGGCCGCAGGCGCGGACAGGCCAGCTGACGCGGCGAGCGGCGTGACATTGTTGGCGCGCGGTCCGGTTTCAAACACGCGCCGCGCTCGCGTGTACCTAAGGTAGCCGGCCCCCGCAGACGTGCTGTCGGGGGGACGCGGTTTTCGATCATGTAGGGTCGGTATCACGCGGACAAAGGAGCCTCGATGGACACCACCGATCAGGTCACTCGCGAGCCGGCAAAGGCCGAAGCCGGTGAGAAGCAGCGGTTTCGCCACGAGCTGGCGCAGCAGCTGAGGGTCGACTCCGTTCGGGCCAGCGACGCCGCGGGCTCGGGCCATCCCACCTCGTCGATGTCGGCGGCCGACCTGATGGCGGTCCTCCTCGACGGACATCTCAGGCTCGACTACTCCCGTCCCGATGATCCGCACCGCGACCACCTGATTTTCTCGAAGGGTCACGCCTCGCCGCTGTACTACTCGATCCTCAAGGCGGTGGGGGCGATCGACGACGAGGAGCTCCTCACGTTCCGCAAGTTCGGCTCGAGGCTCGAGGGTCATCCCACGCCGCGCATCCCGCCGACCGACGTCGCCACCGGCTCGCTGGGGCAAGGCCTGCCCATCGGCGTCGGCCTGGCCATCGCGGGAAAGCGGCTCGATCGCCTGCCATACCGGGTCTGGGTGCTGTGTGGTGACTCCGAGATGGCCGAGGGATCGATCTGGGAGGCATTCCAGCACGCCGGTTGGGAGGGGCTAGACAACCTGGTGGCGATCGTCGATGTCAACCGCCTGGGCCAGACGCGCGAGACGATGCTGGGCTGGGATCTCGCCGGCTACGCCGCTCGGGCTGAAGCCTTCGGCTGGCACGCGATCGAGATCGACGGTCACGACCTGGACGCCATCGACGCCGCCTACCGCGAGGCGGCGCAGGCGACCGGCCAGCCGACCGTGGTTCTCGCCCGCACCCTGAAAGGCAAAGGGGTCAAGACGGTTGAAGATAAGAACGGCTACCACGGCAAGCCGCTCCCAGACCCCGAGGAGGCCATCCAGGAGCTGGGTGGCGAGCGCAACCTGCGGGTGACGCCCGCGTCCCCAGATGACAGCGGCAGTCCGCACCGTTTCCAGACGGAAGGCGGCGACCCGCCGCAATGGGAACTCGGCGAGGAGGTC
>VAWT01000428.1 GCA_005883415.1 Actinomycetota bacterium
CCTAGTTGGTACCGCCCGGCAGCGCACCGGATCCTCGCGGCGATGCCCCTGATCGACCCTGATCAAATTAGAAGTGTAATGACTCGTCCAGCTTATACATAGCGCCTGCGTACATCGCGTATCCTGAGCGCTTCCGAGATCCCTCCCGAGGAGAGCGCAATGGCACGACGCAGGAAGAGCAAGGCGGTTCCGTTCAACGCCGCGGACGTCGCCGACATGGCAAAGTCCAACCCGTACCTCCGGCGACTGATCGAGGACGCGAAATTGCGGGCCAATCTCCGCCAGGCGGCCGACTCGAGCAAGCGCGTCTACGAGCGCCTGTCGAACGGCAAGACGTCGCCGAGGCAGCTGCTCGAGGACAAGAAGGTCCAGTCCGACGTGCGCAAGACGTTGGAGGCGGTTCGCGACGCTTCGATCACCCTCACCGACGCGCCGCGGAAGCGCGCTCGCAAGGGCCTGACGTTTGGGCGCACCCTGCTTGTGGCGGGCATCGGGGGCGGTGCGGCGCTCGTCGGATCCGAGAAGCTTCGCTCGAAGGTACTCGACGTCCTGTTCGGGGCCGAGGAGGAGTTCGAGTACACGCCGCCGGCGGCCGCGACCACGGCGAGCACGCCGCCGACGCAGCAGGCGCCGGCCGGCGCGGCATAGCGGCCTAGCAGGAGATCCCGCATGGAGGCCGCAACCTCCATTGACCCGCCGCGCGAGCTTCCGGGCGAAAAGGCATCGCTGATCGTCGAGGCGATGCGCTCGAGCGTGGCCGCGCGGGGCATTGCCGGGTCGACATTTGACCACGTGGCTCGGGAGGCTGGCGTGTCCCGCGGGCTGCTGCACTACTACTTCGGGACCAAGGAGCGATTGCTGGTTGAGGTCGTGCGCAGGGAGTGCGACGTGACGCGCCAGCGGCTGGAGCGGGGTGTCTCGGGCGCCGATAGCGTCGACGATGTGCTCGCTGCTCTCGTGCAGAGCTTCGAGGACTTCATCGGCGAAGGCCCGAGCCACGTGGTCACCTTCTACGAGATCCTCACGCTCGCCCAGCGAAATCACGAGATCGCGGCCGAGCTGGCCGAGCTCGGCCGCCAGGTGCGAGTCCATCTCGGGGATCTGCTGCGGGCCAAGGCGGATGCCGGGGTGCTGTCTCTGGACGCCGATCCCGAGGCGGCGGCGGGGCTGCTCATGGCTCTTGCCGACGGGCTGACCGTCAGGATGCTGAGCGAGCCGGAGCTCGACATCGCGCCGTTGATGGAGCTCGCGGTGTCCGCGGCGCGCGGGCTTCTGGCCTAGCGCCCGCGCGCGCACCACCACCTAACGTTCGCGCGGCCATGCGCCGTCTCATTGCCCTCGCGATCGTCCTCGGCGTGATCGTTCTGCTGCTGATCGTCGCGCAGCTGGTCCTGCCGGGGATCGCGGCCCATCGGCTCCGGGACCGCCTGTCGAAGTCCGGGCAGGTCATTGACATCCAGGTCAGCGCGTTCCCGGCGATCGAGCTGCTCTGGCACCAAGCCGACCGGGTGGTCGTCCGCTTGAAGAGTTACCGCTCAAATCCAGGTCACCTCGGGAGTCTGCTCGGCCAAACGGCGGATACCGGATCGCTCGACGCATCGGCCGGCGAGCTCGACACTGGATTGGTCACGCTCCTCCTGGGTGTGACGGCGGATGCGACGCTGCGGGCCCAGAACGGAGCTCTGGTGGTGCAGCCGGACGTCCCGATCCTGAACTTCATCACGCTCACCGTGTTCAACGATCCACACGTCGAGGTCCAGGGCGTGGCCGCCGCCGATGCCCCCGGAGGGTTTGCGCTCTCTGCGAACGCCAGCCTGAAATGAGGTCCTCGTAGGAGATCTGATCGGCTGCGATCGTGGCGGGCATGTGGACTCTGGTTAAGTTTCGCTGCAGTGGCCTCTCTCGAGCTCACCGTCAACGGCGACCGCCTCGGGCTCGAGATCGACGTTCGCACCACGCTGCTCGATCTGCTGCGTGAGCACCTCGACCTCACCGGCTCGAAGAAGGGCTGCGACCACGGCCAGTGCGGAGCGTGCACGGTGTTGATCGACGGCAGGCGCGCAAAGGCATGCCTCGTTCTCGCTATCACGCTCGACGGCGCTGAGGTGACGACGATCGAGGGGCTGGCTGACAACGGCCAGCTTCACGCGCTCCAGGCCGCGTTCATCGAGCATGACGCGTTTCAGTGCGGCTACTGCACCCCGGGGCAAATCTGCTCCGCCGTGGGCATGCTCGCGGAGGCGCGCGCCGGGCTGCCGAGCTATGTCACCGAGGACCTGCTCGCCGCTCCCGATCCGGCCGACGAGCATGAGATCCGCGAGCGGATGAGCGGCAACCTCTGCCGGTGCGCGGCGTACGTCAATATCGTGGCCGCTATCGCCGAGGTGGCGAGTGGGGCGATCGCAGAGGACGCCGAGTGAGACCCTTTTCATACGAGCGGGCCGCCGACGTCAGCGGCGCGATCAGCTCGGCGGCAATGCCTGGGGCGATGTTCCTCGCCGGCGGTACGAACCTCGTCGATCTCATGAAGCTGGAGGTCGCGCGGCCCGACAAGCTGATCGACATCTCGCGGCTGCCGCTGTCGCAGATCGAGGAGCTCCCTGGCGGTGGACTGCGCGTCGGCGCGACGGTCCGCAACTCGGATCTTGCCGCCCACGAGGCCGTCAGGCGGGGCTACCCGGTACTTGCCCAGGCGCTGCTGGCGGGAGCATCGGGGCAGATCCGAAACGTGGCCACGATCGGCGGCAACCTGCTCCAGCGGTCCCGCTGCCCGTACTTCCAGGACGTTTCCAAACCGTGCAACAAGCGCCGGCCGGGGTCGGGCTGCCCGGCGCGCGATGGCGAGCACCGCAACCTGGCGATCTTCGGTCACTCAAAGCATTGCGTTGCCACCCACCCGTCCGACATGGCGGTGGCGCTGGCGGCGCTCGAGGCCGGGGTCGATGTTGTTGGCGCGGGAGGATCGCGGACCCTGCCGATCGGTGAGCTGTACCGGCTCCCGGGCGAGGATCCCGAGCTCGACACGACGGTCGAGCCCGGCGAGCTGATCACCGCTGTCCAGCTCGATCGCCAGGCATCTGGCGCCCGCTCGGCGTATCGGAAGGTGCGCGAACGGGCCTCGTTTGCGTTTGCGCTGGTGTCGGTCGCGGCGATCGTGAGGACCGAGGAGGGTGTCGTGCGGGATGCCAGGATTGCGCTCGGGGGCGTGGCACATGGGCCGTGGCGAGCGCTGCTCGCCGAGGAGGCCCTACGCGACCAGCCGTCGACCGAGGACACCTTCAACCACGCCGCAGAGGCCGAGCTCGCGGAAGCACTGCCGCTGCGCGACAACGGCTTCAAGGTGACTCTGGCCCGCAACGCGATCTCGAGGACTCTGAGCGAGGTCTGCGCCTGATGTCGAGCACGCTGACCCGCGCCGTGGGCTCGCCTGTGGAACGAATCGAGGGCCGGCTGAAGGTCACCGGACAGGCCAAGTACGCCTACGAGCACCAGCCAGAGCACTTGGCCTACGGG
>VAWT01000097.1 GCA_005883415.1 Actinomycetota bacterium
CCTCGCGGTGCAGTAGCCGGTTTACCTCGTCCTGGGTGAGGGGGACTGGCTCGTTGGAGGCCCCGACGAAACCCGTCACTCCCGGGGTGCCCTTGACCAGCGACCAGGAGTCTTCGTTGAGATCCATGTTGACGAGCACGTAACCGGGCATCGTGCGCTTCTCGACCGTGACCTTCTGGTTGTCCTTCATCTCGGACACGGTCTCGGTCGGTACCACGATCTGCCGCACGGCTCGCTGCTGGCCGAGCGATACCACCCGGTGCTCGAGGTTGTGCTTGACCTTCTGCTCGTGGCCTGAATAGGTATTTACGACGTACCAGCGGAACATGGCTAAAAGTGACCGTTTTCGACGAAGCTGACGAGGTGACCGGCGAGCCAGTCCGCCACCCCGAGGAATACGCCGGCCACGATCACGAACCCGATTACCACCCCCGTGGCCTGCATCACCTGCTGGCGGTCGGGCCACTGTACCCGTTGCAGCTCGCGCCAGCTTCCCTGAAGGAAGTTTATGAGGCGGTTGCCGGAAACGGCCCGGGGCTGGCCGGCGGCCGTAGCCGAGACCGCAACCGCGCCGGCTTCGGACTCGGGGGCTGGCTCATCGTCTACGTCTGATTCGACCTCGGCAATTGGCTCGCCGTCTACGCCGGGGATCCGCCCGACGCGACCGAAGGCGTGCAGCCCGGCGTCGTCCGCTCGGAGCTCCTCTTCCTCCTCGAGCTCCTCGAGCTCGGGTTCGGTGATGTCAGGCGGCAGCTCAGCCTGTCGAGCGATCTCCGTATCGGGGGCCGCGTGCTCTAGCGGGCTGGGCGCGCCAGTCGTCCGCTCCCGGCCGCGGCTGGCGACCGGCTGTGGGCGGCGGGCCCGGCGCTCCTTGGCACGTTTGCGATTGCGAGCCACGGCTCCCTGCTCAGCGCTCAGCGAGTCTCGCGGTGGACCGTGTGACACCTACACCAGCGGCAATACTTCCGGAGCTGGAGTCGATCCGGGTTGTTCCGCTTGCTTTTGTTGGTCTGGTAGTTCCGCCGCTTGCACTCTTCACAGGCGAGCGTCGCAGCAATCCGGACGTCTCCGCGGGCCATCGCGCTTTCCGTCTCGTGGGATAAGGACACCGGCGCCTCACGCGGGCGCGTCTTTCTACGCCCGGCCGGCGCCGCTGTCGAGTGTAGCCGCTCCGCAGCTCGTTATTGGCCGAGCTCGACCGGCCTGACGCTGAGCTCGAGGGTCCGGTCGCCCCGCAGAACCCGGATCGAGAGGGTCTGCCCGATCGTCGCTTCCGTCATCAGGCGTTGCACGTCGTCGACGCGCTCCACCGGATGGCCATCGAGCTCGACGATCAGATCCTCGGACCGCATCCCGGCTCGCTCCGCGGGACTGCCGGCAGCGACCTCCACCGTCTCCACGCCTGAATCGCGGCCGAGCTGAGCGCGGGCCGCCGGCGGCAGGGGTCGCGGCCCGCCGGCGATGCCCAGGTAGGCGCGGCGCACGCGGCCGTGGCGCATCAGCGCACCGACGATCTGCCGCGTGGCGGCGTTGATGGGGACGGCAAGGCCCAGGCCCACGCCGGCAACGGCGGTGTTGATGCCGACCACGCGGCCGGCGCTGTCGACGAGCGCCCCACCGGAGTTGCCGGGATTGAGCGCTGCATCGGTCTGGATCACGTTGTCGATGTAGCGCATCGTCCTCCCCGCGCGCGCGGGAAGAGAACGCCCGAGCGCCGACACCACTCCGGCTGTGACAGAGCCCGCGAATCCGTTCGGGTTGCCGATCGCCACCACAAGCTGTCCCACCCGCAG
Source organism: Actinomycetota bacterium (assembly GCA_005883415.1). Taxonomy (GTDB): domain Bacteria; phylum Actinomycetota; class Thermoleophilia; order Solirubrobacterales; family Solirubrobacteraceae; genus Palsa-465. Next base: position 1,794 of record VAWT01000097.1, read on the forward strand.
CTGCTCCGCCTCGCCGAGCGTCGCCGGCGCCAGGCCGTCGCCGTCAGCGCGCAGCACGGCCAGGTCGGAGAGGCGGTCGACGCCTACGATCCGGAAGCTGAGCTCCCGGCCGTCCACGAACGCTGCGCGCCCGCCCCGACCGGGGCCCGCGACCACGTGCGCGGAGGTCAGCAAGAACCCATCCGGGGTGAGCACTACGGCGCTGCCAGCGCCGGCCGGAATCTGGCCGGCACGGCTGCGCCGCAGGACGCGCAGGTTGGCGACGCTCGGCGCCAGCCGCTCGGCGACGTCGACCACGATCCGCGAGTAGGCATCGAGAGCTTCCACCTCGCGGGCGGAGAACGTGGTGTCGCTCGTGGCGCTCATCAGAACGTGACCACCACCGTACGCTCATCCGCGCCCCGGAGGACCGTCAGCTCGAGGTGCTCTGAAGCGTAGGCCCCATCGAGCGCCTCGTACAGGGCGTCGACCCGGTCGATCTGCTTTTCGCCGGCGCCGATGATCAAGTCGCCGCGCTCGATCCCGGCCCGGTCCGCGGCGCTGCCCTCCTCGACTGCGCGTACCAGCACGCCATCGAGCTCGGGCAGACCGACGGCGCGCCGCAGGCGCCGCGCGACCCGGGGCGGCGCGATCGCCACACCCAGCCGCACGCGCGTCGGGGCTTCCCCGCGGCCGAGGGCGTCGACGCGATCGCGCAGCGCTTGGTCGGTAGCAATGGCGAGGATGAGCCCACCGTCTTGGCGGACGGCGTTGATCCCGATCAGGCGCCCGTCGACGTCCACGAGTGGGCCACCTGAGGACCCCCGCGGCAGCGGCGCGGTGTGCTCGATGGCCCCGCCGATCCTTCGGCCGCGAGGGCCGCGGAAGCTGCGCGCCACCGATGAGACGAACCCTGGGGTGACGCGCAGGCCGCGGCCGCCGGGGTTGCCGAGCGCCAGCACTGACTGCCCGATTGCGGTCTCCTCCTCGTCGGAGAACTGCACGGGCTCGACGTCACCGGTATCTACTTCGAGCACTGCGATGTCGAGGTCTGAGTCTGAGCCCGCGACCCGCGCGCTCTCGCGGCGTCCATCGCCAAACGTCACCGTGACCTCTTGATGGCGAAGGTTGTGGGCGTTGGTGAGAACGCGCCCCGATGCGACCACCACTCCGGACCCGACTCCCCAGCCCCTGCCGAGCCCCACCACCGCCGGCCCCAGCTCGGTGGCAGCCTGCTGCAGGGCGGCCGATATCTCTTCAAGCAAAGTCATGCTGCTTCTCCTCTTGGTGGCGCCTGGGCTTCCGCCGACCGGCGGGCAACCTGCCGCGCACCAGTTACTAGGTAGTTACTTGCAATGTGCAAGTCGCTATCGTAGCAACCGGATGTCTACGATCCTCCTGCAGATGGCAGACCAGCCGGTCCCGGACAGTCAGGCCGCCTTCGACGCGGAGGACGCGTCGACCTCGGCCCTGGCCGACGCGCTGGCGGCTGTCGGCGACCGCTGGACGCTGCTGGTCGTGGCGGCGCTGCTTGAAAGACCGCGCCGGTTCGGAGAGCTGCAAGAGGATGTGCACGGAATCGCGCCGAACGTCCTCAGCCAGCGGTTGCGCCAGCTGGAGCGGAGCGCGCTGGTGGTGGCGCGGCCATACTCGGAGCGGCCGCCGCGGTTTGTGTATGAGCTGAGTGCCGCAGGTCGTGAGCTGGCCGGCGCGCTGCGCCTGCTAGCAGGCTGGGGCGCCCGGAACGCCGAGGGCGCAACGGCCCCCCGGCACGCGGCCTGCGGCACGCCCATGGAGGCCCGCTGGTGGTGCCCGACGTGCGAGCGGCCCGTGTCCGATGACGAAGGGGAAGAGCTTCACTTCGCGTAGCGGGTGGGGTCGCCAAATCCGCTCCCTCTAAATCAAACGCCTGCCGCGGGGCGGTTCAGGGAACAATTGGCGCGATGCTTCGCGTGACGATCCTCGTCATAACGATCGGACTCGCCGACTCGCTGAACCCCACCACGATCGCGCCCGCCCTCTACCTCGCGGCTGGGCGCGACGCTCGCAAACAGGCGATGCAGTTCACGGCCGCGGTGTTCGCGGTCTACCTGCTGGGGGGTCTGATCATCGCGGTCGGTCCCGGCCAGCTCCTGCTGCATCTGGTTCCCCATCCGACCAAGCGCGTGGCCTACATCCTCGAGGTGGTGGCCGGCGTGGCGCTGGTGACCGCGGCCGCGTTCCTGTGGGGCCATCGCCGTCAGCTGGTGCACCGGAACGTCCCGAGGCCGAAGGCAGAGGGCAAATCCAGTGCCATCCTCGGCGCGACCATCACCGCGGTTGAGCTGCCAACCGCCTTCCCGTACTTCGCGGCGATCGCGGCGATCGTCGGTTCGGGCGTCGGTCTGCCGCGTCAGCTGTTGCTGCTGGTCTTGTTCAACGTCTGCTTCGTGCTGCCGCTAGTAGTGATCGTCGCCATCGTGATGTTCGCTGGCGAGCGCGCCAACGAGATGCTGGTGTCCGGACGCCAGAAGCTTGAGGCCCGCTGGCCAGCAGCGCTGGCCATCGTCTTCCTCGCGGCGGGGGTGTTCGTCATCCTCCTCGGCGCGACCGGTCTGGCGGGCCTGGGACACGGCCGCTTCGGGCGCTTCGCGCGCCACTTCCGCCGCGTCCTTCACCCCTAGCAGCACCCCGACACCCGGCAATTGCCAGGGCATAAGCTTGCAGCATCGCCACCACCGCGAAGGAATTCGACCCCGCCGCGTTGCAGGCGCTGCTCGACGGGCGCTACTGGAAACTGCGCGAGCAGATCCGCGGGGTGATCGCGCGACCGGAGTTTGAGCCGCCGGTCGGGATCCCGATGCAGGAGTACCGCCGGCGGGTTCTCGAGTGGGCCAAGACCCTCGCCGCCGAGGGCTTGACCGCTCCCGGATTCCCCGTTGAATTCGGAGGACAGGGCGATCCTGGCGCGAACGTCGCCGCGTTCGAAACTCTCGCCTTCGGCGACCTTTCGCTGTTGGTGAAGTTCGGAGTGCAGTTTGGCCTGTGGGGGGGAGCGGTCCACCAACTCGGAACCCGCCGGCACCACGAGCGCTACCTGCGGGCGATCGCGGCGCTCGAGCTGCCGGGCGCGTTCGCCATGACCGAGACCGGTCACGGCTCAAACGTCCAGCACTTGGAGACGACGGCGAAGTACGACTCCAAGGCGCAGGAGTTCGTCATCCACACACCGGTCGAGCAGGCTCGCAAGGACTACATCGGCAACGCGGCCCAAGACGGCCGCATGGCGGTTGTGTTCGCGCAGCTGATGGTGGCCGACGAGTCGCACGGCGTCCACGCGCTGATCGTGCCGCTGCGGGACGAGAGCGGGAACGTCTGCGACGGCGTCAGGATCGAGGACGATGGCGTAAAGGCAGGCCTCAACGGCGTCGACAACGGCCTGATCTGGTTCGACAACGTGCGCGTACCGCGCGATGCCCTTCTCAATCGCTACGGCGACGTCAGCCAGGAGGGCGCCTACTCAAGCCCGATCGACAACGCCAACAAGCGCTTCTTCACAATGCTCGGGACGCTGGTCCAAGGTCGCGTTTGCGTGTCGGGAGCGTCGATCAGCGCGGCGAAGCTGGCGCTGGCCATAGCCATCCGCTACGGCCTGCGCCGCCGCCAGTTCGGGCCCCCCGGCGGCGAAGAGGTGGAGATCCTCCAGTACCGGACCCACCAACGGCGGCTGATGCCCCTGATGGCCACGACCTATGCGCTGCACTTCGCCCAGGCCGAGCTGCTCGAGAAGTTCGCGGGGGTGCCGGCTACATGGCGGTCAACCGGTTCGCCGCGCTTCGGGCCGACACCGACATCTTCACGACATTCGAGGGTGACAACACGGTGTTGATGTTGCTGGCGGCGAGGGGCCTGCTGACCGACTTCTCGGAGAGCTTCGGCGGCATGAACCCGGCCGAGATGGTCACGTTCGTCGCCGGGCAGGTGGTGGAGAACGTGGTCGAGCGGCTGTTTGCGCGCAAGATCGCGCAAGTCATCGTCGATGCCGTGCCGACCCGCGACGAGAGCACCAACCTGCTCGACCGTGACTATCAGCTCGACCTGTTCCAGTGGCGCGAGGGGCACATGGTTGCTTCAGTTGCCAACCGCTTCCGCCGGGGGTTGAACGAGGGCTATGACGCGTTCGAGGTCTTCCGCGCCGTGCAGGATCACGCCGTCAACGCCGCGCGAGCACACATGGACCGGGTCACGCTGGAGGCGTTCGTGGCCGCGATCGACCAGTGCGAAGACGAGTCGCTGCGCGATGCGCTGAACCTGGTGTGCGACCTGTACTCACTGTGGAACGTGGAGTGCGACAAGGGCTTCTTTCAGGAACACGGCAGGCTCGCCGCGCCACGCTGCAAGCAGATCACACGCGAGGTCAACCGCCTAAGCAACGAGGTCCGCGAGCAGGCCGCGCCACTGGTCGACGCCTTTGGAATCCCGGACGAGGTGCTGCGGGCGCCCATAGGGTTACGCCACCCACGGTGACGGTCGAGCCCGGAATCGAAGCAAGAAGCGAGTGACGGGAGGGCGACCGTCGGGTTCGAGGTGTGCATCAAGCACGTCGCCGCCGCGCCCGAGGGCATCAAGTGCACGGCCCGCGCGCGGCTCGAACAAATAACCGATGGCCGCAAGCTGCACTTCACCGTCGAGGTCACGAGCGATGACGGCCGCACGATCGGCGTGGGCACGCACGAGCGACGGATCATCGAAGTGCACGGCCGGGCCGACCGATCGGTACGGCGCCCGGGGTGACCGGGGCAGCTACTTCAGCACGTCGCGCGCAGCCGTCGTCCAGGCGGTTGTCACGTCACGAATGAACTTGGCCTGCGCGTTGGCGAGGTTCGAGATCCATTCAACATCGCTTGAGCCCGGGCCGCGCTCGACGCCGCTGGCGATCGCCTTCAGCGCCTTCTCGTAGTTCGCCAGCGTGGTCTCGCCGGCGTCTTTCCCCGCCGAGATGATCCGCTCGTTGAGCTTCCGAAGCCGCTGCGCTACCGCTTCGAACTGCGCGTCGGCCGCAGCCGGTGCTGCGCTTCCCTGCGTAGACCGCGCGGAGCTAGTCGAGCGTGAGGTTGTCCGGCGGCCGCCGGTCGACCGCTTGCCGCGGCTCGCGCTTGTGCTCGAGCGCCTGCTGGTTCCAGATCGGGACTGGGACTTTCCACCCGAGCTCGACCTTGAACCACCACTCCTAGGCTGAGGCATCTTCTCGCTCCTTAATCAACGGGACGACTGGCACCCTACCTCTTTGCTTCTCCCACTGGGGATCTTGAACGAGATTACGCAGCTCTCGAGTGTGTCTTTTTAATCCGCTTCCGTCGCCGCGGAGCTTGACGCGTCCTCGGGCTGGTCCTCGTCGCTGGCGGGCACGCGCTGTGACTCGTCTTCGGTGATCCGCTGCGCATCGGCGTGCTTGGTCGGCTCAGGATCCTGCTCGTCCTCGCGCTGTTGCCATTCGTTCATTTGTTTCCTCGCGTTTGACGTCGGTCGTTTCTTACCCCGATGCGTGTGCCTATACGCTCGGGTTTGTGAGCGTCACCATTCAGGCGGGGCGTCGACGCGTGCAGATCTCACGCCCCGACAAGCTTCTGTTCCCGTCCGGCATCACGAAGGCCGACCTGGCTGGTTACTACGACGGGGTGGCTAGCGCCATGCTGCCGCACCTCCGCGATCGGCCACTCAACCTCGAGCGCTACCCGGACGGGATCGAGGGTGAACGGATCGTTCAGCAGCGGGCCGGCCGCCATTTTCCAGAGTGGATCAGGCGCGTCGAGGTGCAAAAGAAGGGCGGTACCGTCGAGCACGTCGTGGCCAAGGATGCCGCCACGCTCGTCTACCTCGCCAACCAGGCCTGCATCACGCTTCACCCTTGGCTCACCACCTCACTCTCCCACTCCAGCGTCGCCTGAGGTTCGACGACGTGCGCGCGTTCGCGGTCGATATGGCGTCGCTCGCGGCAAGCCGCCACCCGCAGCTATTCACGACCGAGCAGCGCAAGGCAAAGCGTCAGCGGCGCGTACTGATCGACGTGATGCGCAACGCCTACGCCCACACGGCGGTCGCGCCGTACGCCGTCCGGCCCCGCCCCGATGCGCCGGTGGCCACGCCGCTGCACTTCGAGGAGCTTGACGATCCCAAAACGCGTCCGGACCGCTGGACCGTCAAGACGGTCCTCCGTCGGCTCGAGCGAGACGGCGATCCATGGGCACAGATCAACCACAACCCACAGACCATCACCGCCGCGCGACGCCGCCTGGCCCAAGCGGGGGCAGATCTCGATGAGCGGGGATAGCCCCTCCCGCCTACCGCCTACCCTGGCGACCTCGCGGTAACCGAGCCGCCCCCGGCATCTCTCTCGCCCGCTGCCAAATTCGGTCGGCGAGCGGTTGGACGTCGAGCAGCGCACCTGCCGCCGCACGCAGCGCGGTGGCCAGCGGCGCGCCGATGCCGTGCTTGGGCAGCTCGATATCGAGCTCCACCAGATCGCCGCGGAAGGAGGTGGTCGTCGGGCCGAGGTCCGACAAAACCTCGACGGCGCGGTGGTTGTCGGCCTGCGTGAAGGCCACAAAGCGCGAGACGCCCATGTCGCGGGCTCGAGTTACGAGGCGCTCGAGCAACGCTCGGCCAAGCCCCCGCCCCTGCCAGTCATCGACCACCGCAACCGAAGCCTCCGCGCGCTCTGGCTCCTCGAGCATGCGGACGTATCGAGCTACGCCCACTATTTCCTCAGACTGCGGCTCCAACCCGACGAGCGCCTCGTGACTGTCGTGGTCGACGTCGGTGAGAAGGTCGAGCAACCCGTCGCTCAGCTCGCGAAGCGATACGAAGAACCTGCGGTAGCGCGACTCGGGACTGAGGCGATCGAACGCGCGCCGAATCCTTTCTCGATCGTCTGGCGTCAGCGGCCGCAGCGTCACCTCGCTGCCATCGCGGAGCTTGATGGCCTCACCCATGGTCGGACCGTACCGCGGCCCGAAGGTCAAGGTGTAAGCCGATGAAAGGCGAGCCGAGGACCGTTGTGTCGTCGGAGGCGTCGCGGGTAGCTCGCTGACATGAATCCCTCACAAGCCAGCAACTCGCGCATTTTTCCCCCCGCTCCACGGACCGGCGCGGAGGTGCCGCAGCCGAGCGAGCCGGCCACGCCCGCCGTTCCCGATGCGCCGGTCTCCCCCGCCGTGCCCGATCCGGGCTCTCCCGCCGACCCGGAGGAGCCGGCGCGGGTGCCGACGCCCGAGGAGCCGCCGACGCCGGCGGTTCCGGAGCCAGGCCCGGGGGAAGAGCCCAGACCGAAGTAACCGCTCTCAGGGCCGCCCGGCGTGCGGGGCCGGTGCGCGCGTGGCCAGCACCTGACCGGTCCCCGCTCCCTTCCCGACGTCGGGCCCGTGCCATTCCCGGGCGATCAGAAACAGGGTCCGTCCATCCTCGCCGCCGAGCATGCAGGCAAAGCAGCCGCGGTCGAGCTCAATCGTCTGAAGCACCTCGCCCCCTTCGCGGACGCGCACGCAGCGTCTGTTAGGGACATCGGCGTACCAGCTGGCGCCCTCGGAATCGAGACAGATCCCGTCGGGAACGCCGTCGCCGAGCTCGGCCCAGGCACGTCGGTTGGACAGGCTGCCATCAGGCTCGATGTCGAAGCCGATCAGCTCCTTGCCATACGAATCGGCAACGATCAGCGTCCGGTTATCCGGAGTGACGGCCATGCCGTTTGGGAATCCGATTCCGCCAGCGACCTCTCCGACGCTGCCGTCGGGAGAGACCAGTGCAACGGTCCCGGGTGCAAACGGCTCGCCGACCATCATGTCGAAGCCCGGGCCGTTTACGTAGGCGTTGCCGCGGCCGTCGACGACGATCTCGTTGCCGGGAGGATGGTCGGATACCTTGCTCAGATCGGCGTGGAGCGCGAGCGAGCGGTCCGGCAGAAGCGTCAGCAATGCTCGCTCCCGCGCGGAGACGATCAGCAGCCGGCCGTCAGGAAGCCAGTCGATGCAGAAAGGGAATGACGGAACGCGGCAGATGACCTCGCTGTTGCCCTCGAGGTCGACCGCGATCAGCTGCTCGGCGCCCCAATCGCAAAACCACAACCTTCCCTGGTGCCAGCGGGGCGACTCGCCGAACGAGACGCCGCTCATCAGTGTTCGCAGCTCGGTCATGGACAGATAGACACGCCCGGGTCAACCCCAGCGGCGGTCTATAGGGTCACTGCTCCGTCCTCGTCCAGCGTCCAGCCGGGGTTGTGAGCGACCTCCCAGACGTAGCCGTCCGGATCGGCGAACGCCCCGGTCGTGCCGCCCCAATCGGCCCGTCCCGCGGGCCGTTTGATCGTCCCGCCGGCGCGTTCGGCCTCCGCCAGCACGTCACCGACCTCTTCCGGCGATCGCACGTTGTGGGCGAGCTCGATCCCCGGTGCGCCATGCCCGCCGAGCGCGGTCCAGAGACCGAACACCATTCCGCCGGCCTGGAAGAAGCACACCTCGTCGTCTGGCTGGTGCGCTCCTTCCCAGCCGAGAGCCTCGTAGAAAGCCCGCGCCCGAGATAAATCCTCGACCCCTAGGGTCACCAGGCTGATTCGCTGCTCCATGCGAGCAGGATCTCATAACGCTGGCGCGCCCGGCGCCCCGTCAAACCTCGAACCAGAACGTGCAGGGCGCTACCGCGCAACGACCGAGAACACCGGCGGGAGCCGGGTCGCGACCGTGGACCAGGTGGCACCGGCGTCGCTGGAGCCGAACAGATCGCCCGAGGTAGCGCCGAAGTAGAGCTCGAGCTGATCGCTACGGCCGGCGCGGCTGAAGGCCAGGCGCAGCACGGTCAGGTAGGCGTGCTCCGCCGGTAGCCCGTCTCCCCGCGGTGACCAGCTGGAGCCTGCGTCACGCGTCTCATACACGCGCACTCGGCCGTCGGGCGTCACTCGATCCATGTCGGCGACCAGGGGGATCACGTAGGCGCTGTCCGGATCGGCGGGATCGACCATCAGCGGGAAGCCGAAGTCAGACGGCAGCCCACCGCCTCCGACGTCGTTCCAGCTTTGGCCGGCATCGTCCG
>VAWT01000429.1 GCA_005883415.1 Actinomycetota bacterium
GTTCCACCTCGAGGTGTCGGGCGCCATGGCGCGGGAGTGGATGAGCGTCCCGGAGTACGCGAGCGCGCTGGAGCGGACGGTCGGCAGCGACACGCTGCTACGTGCGGTCGACGAGCGCGGCGAGGAGATGCTGGGGCACGGCCGCGTCCTCTTCGAACGCTGGCTCGACTGCGTCGTGAGAACCTCTTCCTTCAACGCCGTACGATTGGAGGCCTGATGTCCGAAAAGATGTGGGGTGGAGAGCCGTTCTGGGGGCTCGGCTACGAGTGGGATCCGGACTGGGTCTACACCGACCGCCAGAAGGAGCTGCGGGCGACGCTCATCGAGCTGTGCGAGCGGGAGATGCGCGCGAATGCGAAGCGGTCCGACGACGAGTTGCTCTTCCCGCGCCGCAACCTCGAGCTGCTCGGCGAACACGGCTTCCTCGCGTTGACCGTGCCCGAGGAGTACGGCGGCCTGGGCGAGAATCACGCCGCGTACTCGATGGTCTGCGAGACGATCGCGCGCTACGGCTGCGCCTCGACGGCCATGTGTTACGTGATGCACATGGGCGCTGTGAACGCGATCATGCTGCGCGCGACCCCCGAGCTGATCGACAAATACATTCGGCCGCTGAACAGCGGGAAGATCGGCACCCTTTCGTACTCCGACCCGGAGACCGGCTCGCACTTCTGGTATCCGATCTCCTCGGGCGCCGAGCGCTCCAACGGCGGCTACAAGGTCAACAAGAAGGCGTCGTGGACGACCTCGGGCGGGTTCGCCGACTTCTACGTCGTGCAGACCACGAGCCCGGACTTCAGCGGTTACGACGACCTGTCGGTGTTCGTGATCGACGGCGATCACGTCAAGTCGCAGCCTTCCACGTGGGATGCGCTCGGGCTGCGCGGCAACCAGTCAGGTCCGATCCAGGTCGACGACGTCGAGATTCCCGGCGAGCAGATCGTCGGTCCGGAGGGCGACGGCGCCGCTTCCAACGACGAGGCCGTCGACCCGTGGTTCCTGCTCGGCTCCTCGTCGGTGTGGAACGGTCTGGCCATGGGCGCGATCGACATCGGCAAGCGCCAGACGACGCGCAAGCGACACAAGTCACAACACGGTGCAGCCGCCGCCCGGTGAATTCGCCCGCGCCAACTTCCTGCACTGGGCGTGGCAGATCAAGTTCGAAGCGGCCAAGAACACCGCGCACGTCGTCGACAAGATGCTCCACGCCTGCGGCGGCACCGGCTACAAGCGCGACATGGAGCTCGAGCGCTACCTGCGCGACGCCAAGGCCGGCTGGGTGATGGGCCCGACCAACGAGGTGCTGCGGCAGTTCGTCGGCAAGGCCGTGCTGCTCGGCTTCGAGAGCCTCGACTACTGGAACCAGCACTACAACCGCCGCGCGGTCGAGAACGAGGTCAAGAAGCTCGACGCCGACGGCAAGCGCAAGCTGGCCGAGGAACTCCTGGCCCAGGTCGAGAAGTCCTCGGCGCCGGCGTAGCGCGCGCGATGGCGGCGGTGCTGGTAGACGGACTCCTGACGGTTGACCCGGCGCGCGAGACGTACCGCGTGCCGGGCGGGGGAGTGACCGAGATCCGGCTCGCCGGCGATGACCGGCTACGTATCGTCGACCGCCACGGAGGCCAGGTGGCCGAGGTGCGTGGCGGCCTGGAGGCGGTTGGCCTCACCAAAGATCCGCGGGCGGACAGCGCCAGGCTGTTCGGCCCGGAGTCCACCCCCGGCACCGAGGTCGAGCTGACGGCCGACCGGGACACTCGGCTGCTCGTTGGCGCGCCGGGCGGCCGGGTCATCGACGGTGAGCTGCCGCCGAGCGAGCTGCTGATCGAGATCCGGCGCGCGGCGCCTCGCCCGCGTGACGAGGTCGAGCTGCCAGCGCCGCTGGCCGAGCCCCGGCTCGATTTCCGCATCGATGCGGCCACGGCACGTAGCTACGAGGTCAAAGCCGGCGAGTTCATCCAGATCCTCGACGTCAAGGGCAAGCAGTGCTCGGACTTCCTCGCCTTCCACTCCGACAAGCTCGCGGCGGGAATCGAGCGCGGCCTCGACGCCACGGTCACGCGAACGCTGATGGGCAACGCCTACCCGCAGCCGGGCCTGCACGGGAAGTTCTACGACCTCGACATGGTGCCCCTGGTCGAGGTCGTGCGCGACACGGTCGGCCGCCACGACACGTTCGCGCTGGCCTGCCAGGCCAAGTACTACGAGGACCTCGGCTATCCCGGCCACATCAACTGCACGGACAACTTCAACGGGGCGCTGAGCCGCTTCGAGATCGCGCCGCGCAAGGGCTGGGAGGCGCTCAACTTCTTCTACAACACCGCGTTCGACTGCGACATGCAGTTGGTCAGCGATGAGCCGTGGTCGCGACCCGGCGACTATGTGATGCTGCGCGCGCTGAACGATCTGGTGTGCGCGTCGTCGGCCTGCCCCGACGACATCGATCCCTCGAACGCCTGGGAGGTGACAGATGTCCACGTGCGCGTTTACTCGCCGCAGAACCGCTTCTCGGTGGCCATCGCCCGGCGCGTGACCGCCGACGCGCCCGCCGTGCTCACGAAGGAGACGGCGTTCCACGCAAGGACGTCAGCTCTCACCAAGAGCTTCGTCGAGTATCGCGGCTACTGGCTACCGCACTGCTTCAACAACGAAGGCGCGATCGCCGAGTACTGGGCGTGCCGCGAGAAGCTCGCCGTGATGGACCTGAGCCCGCTGCGCAAGTGGGAGGTCCTCGGGCCGGACGCCGAGACGCTGATGCAGCGGATCGTCACCCGCGACATTCGCAAGCTCGCCGTGGGACAGGTCGTCTACACGGCCCTGTGCAACGAGACCGGCGGGATGATCGACGACGCCACCGTGTTCCGGCTCGGCCAGGACAACTTCCGCTTCGTCGGCGGAGACGAATACGACGGCGT
>VAWT01000098.1 GCA_005883415.1 Actinomycetota bacterium
CGCCGAGTACCACACGTCAGCGGCGATTATCACATCAACAGTATAAAACGCAACCGTACCCCGCGCTCGGTGCTGCTCGCCGACGTGACGCGATACCCACTTCGCTGCCCGTCCTGCGGCAGCAACACTCTGTGTGCCAATAACATGCTCCATTACCACCGGACGCAGCCGAGCCAACCGTCGAGGCTGGACCCTGATGGCACGCGAGTTACCGTTCTTCAACGCATCACGGTTGACACTGCTAAGCGATATCACTGGACCTTTAGTCGTAGCGTTGTCGCGCTCGCGATGGCAGGGTGCGCCTGTCTGGGCTGAATGCACGGCCGTTTCAAGATCATGTGGTGAGCTTGAGGATTTTGAAGGGGCGGTCCATGTTGCGGCCTGCTGAGCGGGTTGCTTCGGTGATGTCGCGTCGGCCGGTGAGCCGGATGGCTCCGATGGCGAGGTTACCTGTTGACTGAACTGCTAGTGGCTTTCTGGCTGGTCAGTGACCCTTTATCGGCTGTGTCGTTGGTGCGGCCATGCAGGAATTTGCGCGGGATCTGGCTGCGCTGGTCGTGCCCCAAGCCGGCCGGGTAGTTGCCACTGGTGATCCGTGGGAGCCGTGGCGGCTCGTCGATGGCGACGGGGTGGTGGTGGAGCCGGTTGCGGCGTATCTGCGGGATCTGCAAGCCGCCGGCCGGTCGACGGCGACGGCCCGCTCCTATGCGCTGGACCTGTTGCGGTGGTTGCGGTTCCTGTGGGCGGTTGAGGTCGGCTGGGATCGGGCGACCCGGGTCGAGGCCCGCGATTTCTGCCGCTGGCTGCTGGTCGTGGGCAAGCCGACCTGGGTGCACTGGCGCCACTAGGGTGAGCCGTCGGTGGCGAGCGCTCGGCCGCTGGGTCGCCGGTCTGGCGTCGAGCCGTACGCGGCGTCGGTGCGGGCGCATAGCGAGACGGTGCTGCGCAGTTTTTACGACTTCCACTGTGAGGTGGGCACCGGGCCGATCGTCAATCCGTTCCCGCTGGACCGAGCCCGCCGGGGTCGGCGCGCGTACGCGCACCGCAATCCGATGGATCCACCACGGAATGAGCGGACCGGGCTGTATCGGCCGACGGTGCCCGCCCGGGTGCCACGCAGCGTCTCGGACGAGGAGTTCAACGAGATCTTCGCGCGGCTGCCCTCGCACCGCGACCGGGCGCTGGTCGCCTTCTACGTCTCCACCGGGGCGCGGGCCTCGGAGCTGCTCTCGACCACCCAGGGCGGGGTCGACCCCGGACGGGGGCTGATCACGGTAGTCCGCAAGGGCAGCCGCGGGATCCAGGAACTTCCGGCGTCCACCGACGCGTTCGTCTGGCTGCGGCTCTACCAGGTCGAAATGGCCGAGGAGATCCCCCTTGGGCGCACCCGTCCGCTGTGGTGGACACGGCGCCGCCCGCCGCGTCCGTTGACCTATCACGCGGTGCACCGCATGTTCGAGCGGGTCAACGCTCACCTCGGCACGAGCGCGACGCTCCACTCGCTGCGTCACACCGCCGCCTACCGGATGGCCGAAGATCCCGGTCTGCCGCTGACCGACGTGCAGTTCGTCCTCGGACACGCGGCGCTGACCACGACGCAGCTTTACTTGACCCCACGCAAAGAAGACGTGGTCCGCCGGGTGCTGGCCCATCACAGCGAGCAGACCCGGCAGGCCCTCCAGCGAGCGCACCCCCTCGTTGCGCCCGGCTACCGGCCCGAGTCAATGGACGTGCTGTTCGGGAACCGACCGTCGTGATCACCGACGTCGAGCCGGACACCGACGTGCAGGAGCACGGCAGCCCGTCCCCGCCAGCGGTGCCCACCCTGACCAGCGCCCGGTCTCCGGGCCGTCCAACGGCCGCGGGCTGGCTGGCCACCAGGCAGGGCCGGGAGCAGGTGTTCGACCGGCTGACCCGCGCACCGTTCCTCCTGAACTCCGCCGGGGCGCAGAAGGAGCGCCGCCGCGGGCTGGTGGCGCTGCTGGACTGGCTGGACGAACAGCCCGGAGCGAGCTGGCAGGACCGCTGGATGGCCAGCGGCGCTAACACCGCGGGCGCGGACTGGCGTCAGATCGCCGCCCACTGGCTGCGCACGACCGGCCGGCCGGAAGGCCTGACCGGCCCGTTGGGCGCGGCGTTGACAGTCGCGGTCTGCGCCGATGTCCTGCGGCCCAGCACCGCATGGTTCGTCGCGGCGGTGCCCCGCGGCGGGGCGTTGGCCCGCGGCATGGCCCACACTCGTGACGCCGCGGGATTCGCCCGGTTGCGTCAGGTGAGCGATCTGGACGACCACCTCCCCGCCGCGGCGGGGAGGCACACACTGCACCGTGCCGCGGTCGTCCTCGGCGCTCACGGCGGCATGATCGCCGACATCACTGTCGGCGATGTCCTTGAGTTGCTCGACGCTGAGTCTGCGGCCCACCGCAAGCCGATGGCTCACGGCATCGCGTTCTATCGGGCGTTGCACCAGTCGGGGATCCTGGGCCCGGATGCGCCGGCACGGCTGGAGGAGCTGCGCAGCGCTGGTCAGCGCACCCCCGCCGAGCTCATCGATCGGTTCGCCCTGGCCTGCCGGCCGATTCGCGACCTGCTGGTGGACTATCTGTCCGAACGCCACCCGAGGTTGGACTACAGCAGCTTGCGCAGCCTCGCCGCGAACCTGGGAAACGTGTTCTGGAAAGACCTGGAACGCCACCATCCCGGCATCAACAGCCTCGACCTGGCACCCGCGGTCGCCACCGCCTGGAAGCAGCGACTGCGCACCCGGCAGAAGACCGTCACCATCGCCACCGGCGAGAAGACGGCCCTCACCGTGGACCGGATCGGCTACCGACAGTGCCTGACACCGGTTCGGGCGTTCTACCTAGACCTGGCCCAGTGGGCGCTCGAGGACCCCGCCCGCTGGGGACAGTGGGTCGCTCCTTGCCCCATCGGTGAGGAGGAGATCAACCAGCGCAAGGCCGCCAGGCATCGCAAGTCACGCATGGACGCACGCACCCGCCAGAGGCTGCCCGTCCTCCCGATCCTGGTACGCGCTGTCGCCGAGCGGCGCAAGACCACCGAGGCACTCCTGCTGGCGGCCCGCCGAGCCAATTCCGGGGAGTGCTTCACCCTCACCGGGCAGACCCTCACCCGTGCGGTCACCAAGAACCCCACCGGCAGGATCTGGGTCAACGACCCCACCACCGGCCGGCGCCGCGATCTGGCGATGGAGGAAGACCTCGCGTTCTGGGCCTGGGCCGCGGTCGAGGTCCTGCGAACCACCGGAGTCCGGATCGAGGAACTGCTGGAGATCACACACCACAGCCTCGTGCAATACCGCCTGCCCAACACCGGCGAGCTCGTCCCCCTGCTCCAGATCACCCCGTCCAAGACCGACTCCGAGCGGCTCCTGGTAGTCAGCCCCGAACTCGCCGACGTGCTGTCCGCCATCATCAGCCGCGTCCGCGGCGACGCCGCGACGGTCCCCGTCATCCCCGCCTACGACCGCACCGAGTGCGTCTGGCTCGCCCCGGCCCCTTGGCTGTTCCAGCGCAGACTCGGGACCGAGCACCGCAGAATATGCTCGGGTGCGATCCGCAACATGCTCAACATGGCCCTCGCCCACAGCTCCCTGACCGACCCCACGACCGGTGGCCCGCTGCGCTTCACCCCGCACGACTTCCGACGGATCTTCATCACCGACGCCATCATGTCCGGTCTCCCACCGCACATCGCGCAGATCATCGCAGGCCACCAAGACATCAACGTCACCCTCGGCTACAAGGCCGTCTATCCAGAGGAGACCATCCAAGCCCACCTAGCGTTCCTGGCCCGGCGACGAGCACTCCGACCGAGCGAGGAGTACCGCGTCCCCACCGACGAGGAATGGACCGAGTTCCTCGGTCACTTCGAACGCCGGAAGGTCTCCACCGGGACCTGCGGCCGCGCATTCGGCGCACCGTGCATCCACGAACACGCCTGCATCCGCTGCTCGATGCTCTGGCCCGACCCCGCCCAACGAGACCGACTCACCGAGATCCGCGACAACCTCACCGCCCGCATCACCGAGGCCGAACGCGAAGGATGGCTCGGAGAGGTCGAAGGACTGAAGATCAGCCTCGCCGGCGCCGAGGACAAACTCGCCCAGATCCGACGACGCACCCGCAACCAGAACACCGTCGAGCTGGGCATCCCCACCCTCACGAGCAACCGCTGACCGGCCAGCAACCGGCCACCGAGCGATAAAGATCAAGTTCAGAGAATGCGCAGGGCGGCCATTACCCGGGGTCCTGATCTGGTGTGGACGGTGGAGTTGTCCTCGCGGTAAAGGGTGTCGCGTAGCCAGTGCAGTGACTCGATGCCCCAGTGCTGGCGGATCAGGGTGGCGAGGCGTCGGGGGGTGCCGGGTTGGGCGGGAAGGTTGGTCACACCGAGCGCGGCCACCGCGGAGAGTGGTGTGCCGGCGAGGTCGGCGGTGTAGCGTTCGACCAGCCAAACCTGGTTGACGTGCGGGAACGGCAGATTCGCGGGTGCGGGCAGCACCTGGATGGTGCGGGTGGTGACCCGGCCGTGGCCGGTGTCGATGTCGCGGACGGCGATGGGGACCTCGGCCCATGCCAGCGCGTCGAGCGCAGCGAAGAGCGTCGGCTGGTTCTGTTTGACGGTGAACACGAACCCTGCGCCCCGTTCGTGCAGGTACTCGGCGTGAGCGCGCTGAGTGTGGAGTGCATCGGCGGTGATCACTGCCTGGGTTAGGTCGACACCGGTGCTGGCGAGCCTGTCGAGCAGCGGGGCGAACATGGGGATCTCGTTGGTCTTCGCGCCCACGTCGACCTGGCCCAGGACCAGGGCGTCGGTGTGGGTCGCGGCCGCGAGCAGGTGTACCTGGTTGCCTTCGATATCGGTGGCGCCGCGCACGGTCTTGCCGTCCACCGCGATCGCGACCAGCGCCGAGGGGTCGGTATCGGACTCGCGTGCGGCGGATTGTCGGGCGAGCCAGGCGCCGATCACCGCGTCCACGGCCGTGGCATCAGCACCGGTGACCACGCGCCAGATGGTGGCCTTGGACGGTGCCTGGGCGGACTGGCCATAGAGCTGGGCCAACAGCTCGGCGGGGACATCGCCGGCCCAGCCGGCGATCGCGGTGAACGAACGCATGCCCGCCACGACCGCGGCCGCGCACAGCGCGAGCACCACCGCGACCGGGTGGACCCGCCCCTGGTCGCAGCGACCATCAGAGACCTCGGCGAACTGTTGCAGCAGTTCAGGGCACATTACCGCCGGCGCAGGAAGGCCGTCAGCAGTGGCCGGACACGAAGCCACCGCATCGAGCGCGGCGAAGCCCGAATCGGCGATGGCAGGATGAAGCAGCAACGGAGCTCCGGCGGCGAGAAGTTTGTGAGAGGACTCCTCGTGCTACCGGAGCTCCGTCGCTCTTCCCGGCACGACACGCCGAAGATCACCAACCCGGTATGTCAGCGCACATTTCCGGGCACCTCAAGGCTGCCTCGAGCACACCTGTCGATCTTGAAACGACCGTGGGGCTGAATGCTATCGGGCACACTATGACGTGACCGGTGTCGAGCTTCGACACTACGAGCCTGTCGTCGGGCCGGATCGCCACGAGCGCTTGGTCAAGTTCCGT
>VAWT01000099.1 GCA_005883415.1 Actinomycetota bacterium
CGCGCTCGAAGCCCGGCTCGGGCCTGGGCCTGGCGATCGTCCGCCAGGCGGCGGAAGCTCACGGCGGGTTCGTGGAAGCCGCCAACGCCCCCGACGGCGGCGCGATCCTCCGCGTGGGGTTTGGGTCGCCGCTGGAGCTGGATTTAGATCAGGCGCCCGCCCCGGGCGATGCAGTGAGCAGCGACGCCAGTGACGGGGTGCACCCGCAGGCCGCGCCGCCGAGCCGGGGAAGATCCAGCAAGTCCTCGACTGTCTGAAGCAGCGAGTAGTGGTCGACCGGCGGGGATAACCGGGCCCGGGGTCTGGCGCCCGGCCCGGCGACGATCGTCGCGATGTGACCGCCACCTGCCAGCCGGCAGCAGCCGTTGTCGCTCGAGCCTTCGTCCCAGGTGAGGAACAGGAGCCCGTTCTGCCCCAGCGACCGCAGGAGGGCCGGGAGCAGTCCGGCCAGGAACCTGTCGCCGGTTCGCAGGTCGCAGTCGTGCATGTCGTGGCAGAGGTTGGGCGTGATCCATACGAATGTCGGTAACGCGTGGCGCGCCTCGTCGCGGTGCAGAGCGCTCAGCGGTACAACCTTCTGGCAGGCGGCTCGGTTGCGGACCAGGGCGCGGTAGTAGACGAACGGGTCGTGCTTCTTGGCGTAGTTCCCGGCCCCGGCGCCCGTGAAGCATGGATGGGGGAGGTCCTCCATGTATGCCCTCCACGAGATGTTCCGGGATTGAAGCTGGCCACCCAGACCAGCCCCGGACACGCTGCAGTCGGTGCAGTCGCTCGAGATGCCGAACGCCGAGCCTCCGGTCAACGCTAAATAATTGGGCAGGGAAGGATGGCTTATCGCGTAGGACTGGGTCGCCAGTCCATACGTTCGCGCCAGGCTGTTGATGTACGGCGCGTCGCTGGACCCGATCACGTCCTTGTACTCGGTGTTCTCCATCACCAGCACGGCAATGTGCGCCGGGCGTCCAGAGACCAGATGAGCCTGGGGCGCCGGGCGGCTTTGCGTGGGCCGCAGCACGGCCGCCTTGCCGCACGACGCGAGCGCGAACAGGGCCGTCATCGCCATGGCCGCGGAGCGGCTCGAGAAGAACGGTCTTCGTGCGAGCGTCATCATTTGTTGGTAGGCGCGGGCGCCCCAAGGCGCAACGCGCGAGAGCGAGCTTAGGGAGGATCGATCGGACAGCCGGTAGGCCTGTACGGCACGGGCTAAGCGCCCCTTCCGGCCTCGGGCTCCTGCATGGTTATCAGCCGCGCTCCGCGGCCATGGGTGACGAAGTTGAAGAACCACCGGGTGAACACGATGATTCGGTTCTGGAACCCCACGAGGTACCAGAGGTGGACGACCACCCAAATCACCCAAGCGATCAGACCGCTGAGCCTTAAACCACTGATGTCGGCCACCGCCGACCCCCGACCGACCGTGGCCAGGTTGCCCTTGTCCCGGTAGCGGAAGGGTTTGACGTCCCGGTCGCGCAGCCGTGCTCGGATCACCTTGGCCGCGTAACGACCCTGCTGCATGGCCACGGGTGCCAGGCCCGGCAGGGCTTGGGCGACGCCATCGGCGCCTCGGACGCGCACCATGTCGCCGATCGCGAACACCTCGGGGTGGCCCGGGAGCGTGAGATCCATTTCCACGGCGACCCGTCCCGCCTTGTCCACCTCGGCGCCGGTCAGCTCACCGAGCCTCGCCGCCAGCGGCGAGGCGGTCACCCCCGCGGCCCAGATGATCGTGCGGGCGGGGATGCGCTCCGACTTTCCCTCGTTGGTGCCGATCGTTACACCGCCGTCATCAAGGCCGACGACCGGTGAATTGAGAAGCGGAGTCACGCCGAGCCTTCGCAAGGAGCGCATGGCCTTCTTGGACAGCGACGGCGGGAACGCCTGGAGAAGGCGATCCGTCGCCTCGATCAGGAGGATGCGCCCCGTCCGGGGATCGATCGCACGGAAGTCATGTCGCAGCGTGTCGCGGGCAAGCTCGGCGATCTGGCCAGCCATCTCCACTCCGGTAGGTCCGCCACCCACGACCACAAACGTCATCTGCGCCTCACGTCGCTGCGGGTCTGACTCCAGCTCGGCCGCCTCGAACGCGGCCAGGATGTGGCTCCGCACCCCCAGCGCGCTCTCGAGCGACTTGACCTCGGCCGCGTGCTGCCTCCACTCGTCGTGCCCGAAGTACGCATACTCCGAGCCGCCCGCGACGATCAGCGTGTCGTATGGGATCGGGCCAGGCGTCGGCAGACCATCGACCGAGCGCAGCTGCACCTCGTGCCCATCGAGGTCGAAGTCGGAGACCGCTGCCAGCATGACGCGGACGTTGCCGTCTCGCTTGAAGATCGTGCGAAGCGGAAAGGCGACCTCGCCGGGCGACAATCCGCCGGTCGCCACCTGGTAGGTCAGCGGCTGGAACAGATGGAAGTTGCGACAGTCGACGAGCGTCACCTCGAACGGCGCCCTTTTAAGCCGTTTCACCGCCTCGAGACCACCGAACCCTCCGCCGACCACCACTACGCGATGGGGGCTGGCATCGCTCACGGTTCGGACCCTAGCGGGCGCGCGCTGCGAACATTGGCCGGTGGACGCGCCGACCAAGGCCTGGGCGCTTAACCGCGTCGCGCAGGTCGCCCTGGCCGGCGTCCGGGAACGCGTCCGGGTGCGGGCGCCGAGCGCCGAGGGCGTGCCGCGCTCACCGCAGGACGTGAGTGCAGAGTGGCTGACAGCCGCGCTATGCGCCGGCGCCCCGGGAGTGCGCGTGCTCTCGGTCGCGGCCGGACCCGCCAGCGTCGGGACGACGACTCGTGCAGGACTCGCGGTCACCTACAACGAAGCCGGCGCCGCGGCGGGCCTCCCGACCAGGTTATTCGTCAAGTGCACGACCACCGTCGCGCAGCGGCTCATGCTCGGTCTCGGCGGGCTCATCGATGGCGAGCCAGGCTTCTACACGCACGTGCGTCCGACGCTCGAGATCGAGGCGCCGATCGGCTGCTTCGCCGCCGTCGAGCCCCGTTCCTGGCGTTCGATCGTGGTGACGGAGGACGTGGCCAGCACCCGCGGCGCCCGCTTCTGGCGGCCATCGACCGCGATCACCCGTGGGCAGATCGAGGACCTGCTGGCAAACGCGGCCGCCTGGCACGGGGCGCTTTGGGACAGCTCCCGGCTGGGAGAGTGGCGATGGCTGAAGACACCCGCCGATCAGATGCGGGTGATCGACTCGCTGATCGCGCTGGCCAACAGGACAGGCGTCGGTGCCGAGCGGGCCCGGACGGTGATTCCTTCGGTTCTGCGCCATCGCCGGGCCGACCTCCACGAGGGCATGAGAAGGTCGATGCACATCCTGAGCCAGGGACCGCGGACCTATCTACACGGCGACCTGCACATCGCCAACACCTATTCGACGCAAGCGGGAAGGATGGGCATCGCCGACTGGCAGGTCGGGCTTCAGGGCTCCTGGGCGCACGACTACGCCTACCTCCTGGCCACCGCGCTGGAGGTCGAGGATCGCCGCCGCTTGGAGCGCGATTTGCTCGACTTCTACCTCGAGCGCCTCGCCGCCGTCGGTGGCGGCGCCATCTCCCGCGATGCGGCCTGGGTGGCCTACCGGCAGGCGACCCTCTATCCCTACTTTGCCTGGCTGTACACGATCGGTCGCTCCCGGCTTCAGCCCAGCTTCCAGCCCGCGGACACCAGCCTGACGATGATCGAGCGGATCGCGGCAGCCGTCGACGATCTCGATTCCCTCGGCGCGGTCGGGCTCTGAGCTACATTCCACCCCACAGGGTGCCCGAGTCACCAGATCCCACTTTCTATCGCTCACCCGCGGCGGCGATCGCGGCGCCGCCCGAGCAGCTGGCTTACGTGGCGGCGTTTGACCCGAACGGCGGGCAGCGAGATGCGATCGCTGTCGTGGACTGCGACGACGGGTCCTCGAGCTACGGCCAGGTGGTCGGTTGGGCGGAACTGCCGACCGCCGGCAACGAGCTGCACCACTTCGGGTGGAACGCATGCTCGAGCGCGCTCTGCCATCAGGGGCACGATCACGACAACCTGGAGCGGCGCTACCTGATCGTGCCGGGAATTCGCTCCTCCCGAACCCACGTCCTCGACACCAAGCCCGACCCGCGCCAGCCACACGTGATCCGCACGATCGAGGCCGAGGAGCTTGCCGCCAAGGCGGGCTACTCGCGCCCCCACACCGTGCATTGCGGGCCAGGCGGGATCTTCATGTCCAACTTGGGCGGCGCGAACGGCGACGAAGGCCCTGGAGGGGTGGCCCTGATCGATCACGACACCTTCGAGGTCACCGGCGCCTGGGAGACGGATCGCGGCGACCAGTTCCTGGCCTACGACGTGTGGTGGCACCTGAACGACGACGTCGCGATCACCTCAGAGTGGGCGACCCCATCGATGATCGAGAACGGCCTGAATCCCGAGGATCTCCTGGGCAGGCGGTTCGGCCATCACCTCGACTTCTGGAGCCTGTCGGAGGGCCGGCTCATCCAGCGGATCGACCTGGGCGACGAGCACCAGATGGTGCTCGAGCTGAGGCCCGCGCACGACCCCCGGAAGACCTGGGGTTTCGCTTGCGTGGTGATCAGTGTCGAGGATCTGTCCGCATCGGTGTGGCTGTGGCACCGCGAGGACGCTAGCTGGACGGCAACGAAGGTAATCACGATCCCTGCCGAACCGGCCGAGACCGACCAGCTCCCGCCGGCGCTTCAGCCCTTCGGCGCGGTTCCGCCGCTCGTCACTGACATCGACTTGTCCGTTGACGACCGGTGGCTGTACGTGTCGTGTTGGGGAACCGGGGAGCTCAAGCAATACGACGTGAGCGATCCGCACAACCCGAGAGAGACGGGGTCAGTCCGCCTGGGCGGGATCGTCGGTCGAACCCCGCACCCGGCTGCTTCCGAGCTGCGACTGGCTGGCGCGCCCCAGATGGTGGAGGTAAGCCGTGACGGGCGGCGCGTGTACTTCACAAACTCGCTCTACGCGTCGTGGGACGACATCTTCTACCCGGACGAGGTAGGCGCGTGGATGGCCCGCATCGACGCGAACACCGAGACCGGCGGCATGACCGTGGACCCGCAGTTCTTCCCGCACGGCGACGACTTCCGCGGGCTGCGGGTGCACCAGACCCGCCTCCAGGGCGGGGATGCGTCGAGCGACTCCTACTGCTTCGTCGAGTAGCTCACCAACCGCTTGCGCTCGCCCGTCACGCTTTCGCGGGAAGACAGCCGGGGATGGACGCGTCGCTTCCGAGACCCAGCTGACCCCCGGCACCGCAGAGAGTGCGCCAGAACGACCACCGGTAGCGGCTGCCGCGCTCGCGTAGAAGCGGAAGCGCAATAAGCAACACTCCCAGGTCCAGCGTCCGCTCGAGACTGGCCGGAATGGTGTGAAACAGGAAACCGTTGCCCCCTTCCGCTTTACGGTCAGAACGGAAGCGCCAAGCAAGCAGCCAGGCCAGTGGAGGCGGGGGGAATCGAACCCCCAACTCGGCGTTGCAAACGCCGCGTGTTCCC
>VAWT01000100.1 GCA_005883415.1 Actinomycetota bacterium
AGCCGTCGGCGAGGTCGCGGGCACCGAGCAGATCCAAATAGCGCTCGACCTCCCAATCCTTGGCCGAGCTCGCGAGGATGACCACGTGGCCCCGTCGCTTGAGCTCCTCGATCAGCTCGCGCGAGGCATGCATGGTCTCGACCTCGTCGATCAGCTCCCGGTAGAGCTCGGACTCGGTAGATCTGATCTCCTCGCCCTGCTCTCGTTCTGTGCGCTCGTCGGTCAATGCGGCGATCAGCTGATCGCCGCCCATCCCGATGTGGCGGTGGATGCGCCATACCGGCAGCACGATCCCGTGGTGCCGGAACGCCCGGTACCACGCGATCGCGTGCTGGTAGTTGGTGTCGACGAGCGTGCCGTCGATATCGAGGATCGCGACCGTCGCGCTCACGCCAAACCGTGGGCCTGAAGGATGCCGCGCACCTAGGGCTTGTCCTCCTCACGCTCGCTCGAGCGCTCGTAGTCAGGATCACCCTGCTGGGCCGCGCGGGCGTCGTCCCGTTCGGTCGTGGCGTCCTCTATCGCCCGGCGCGCGGCATGCTGGTCGGCATGGCTGGCATGCTCGATCAGCTCCTCCTCGGCCTGCTCGAATCCCTCGGCCTCCCCCTGGCCGGCCTCCTCCAATGGGCGCTGCGCGTCCTCGGACTGACCGGCTCCTGGGTCCTCGGAGCTCGGCGTGCCGCCTATGCGAGCGGCGTCGGCGGCAGCCAGATCGGCTTGCTCTGAAGCTGGGTCGGGTTGTGGCATGCCAGACCGGCTACCCGCGTCCGGGCCGCGAAAACGCTATGCGACCACCACGTGGGCGCGCGCCTGGGTTCCCTCCGGCACCGAGCGGATCTGGATCAGGTCGCAGAGCTGGTTGGCTAGCCACAGCCCGCGACCTCTGGTGTCGCGGGTTTGCGGCTCGATTCGTCCCGCGAGCGGGGCGCTCACCTTTCCCTGGTCGCGAATCTCGCATACGAGCACGTCGTGCTCCTGCCAGAACTTCGCGGTGCCGCGACCGCCTCCGTGCCGGACGCTGTTGGTCGCCAGCTCATTCACGCACGTCACCAAGTTTTCGATCGCCTGGCCGTCGACCTCAGCGTGCCGGCCGAAACGGCGGATGAGCTCTCGCAGCTCGCCCAGCGTGGCTGCATCGAAGGAGAACTCCGACGCGCCGATCGGCGCCGCCGGAAGAGGGGCGTCGAACGGAGCCGCGATCGCCTCTAGGCCGCGGTAGCGGTAGCTGGCACGCTCGCGGCCGCCCTCGACCAGGAGAGGATGGCTGCGTTCGGCCTCCGCGATCACCTTGCCGTCGAGCGCTTCTAAGTCATACGGACAGAGCAGTTCGAAGTCGCCGACATGGGCAAACGCCAGATTGAGGAGCGCCTCGTGGCGCTGGCACTCGACCAGCTCCGGCGCGGTGCTGGTGGCGCAGATCGGCTCCCCGACCCCCCGTAGCGGTCGCTCGGCATCCGCGTGCTCATCTAGGAACCGCCGCCAGGCGGGGATTATGCGGGCAGGGTTGGCCCCCACCTGGCCCATGTCGGCGAACTGGACGCCGTCGGGATCTCCGCCTAGCGCCTCGCGGAGCAGCTCGATGCTCTCCGCTGAGACCATCACCAATGTGGGCTGACCTGCCTCGATCGCGTCGCGGATGAATGGCAACACGCCATCGAGGAATCCCCGCTCACGGCGGTAGAGCATCGCCCAGTGGCGAAAACCGCGCCCGGTCCTGGATTCTGCCTCGCGCGCAGGCATCGTTATTTACGGTTACCAGCCGATCCTTACGTTCAAACAGGCGTTTGGGCGCTCTCCGGATCCGAAGCTACCCCGGCCCGCCGCCGGTCCGCTCCTCGACGCGCCTGGCCAGCTCTCGGTCGATGGCCGCGCAGCCCACGATTCTTCTCGGGATGACGAGCATCGCCCCCCGATCGGAGTCGAAGTCAACGTCGTCCGCGGGGTCGGCATCGAGTTCGACGATGAGGCAGTCGTCGACGTCGGCGCCCGTGGCCAGCATGTAGCGATAGAGGCCCTCCGCCGTGGGAAAGACGCTCACGCCGTGGCGCGGCTTTCCGTGGACGTGGCCGCTGCCGGCGCACACCGGGCACTCATCCTCCCAGCGAACGGCTCCGGAACAGACTGGGCATTCCTTCCGGGCTCCCGTCAGTAGGCAGGACCAGCACTCGTACTCCGTCCGGCCGCGGCCATCGCACTTGTCGCAGCTCGCGCCGTCCTCGGAGCTGCCCCACGGCTCCGTCCACTGCCCCTCTTCACTCAACAGCCCAGAAGGATCCTCCGAGGCCGGATTCATCCGAAAGCAGCGCACGGCGCTTCACCTACCCGGGGATGAGCGTGGACCGTCACGGCAATCGGGTAGTAGCCCAGGATGCTGAGCCTCACCCGAACATTTCCCGGTCACTGTTTGCTGGCCGACCGGGTGCGTTTACCCGCCCGGGAGGTTGGTAGCTGCTGGGCAAACCCGAAAAGGAGCAACTGTGGCCCCCACCAACCTTCAAGAGCAGCTGGTCAAGTACCTGACCGACGCCCACTCGATTGAGCATCAGGCGCTCGCCCAGCTCAAGACCGCCCCCAAGATCGCCGGCGATCCCCAGATCGCTCAGGCGTTCAGTGACCACTTGATCGAGACCGAGGGCCACGAGCGGCTCGTGAGCGAGCGGCTCGCCGCTTACGGGGCCAAGCCCTCCACCATCAAGGACGTGGCCGGATCGCTCACCGGCAAGGGCTTCGGTGCATTCGCCATGGCCCAGCCCGACACGCCCGGCAAGCTCGTGGTCCACGCCTTCTCCTACGAGCACATGGAGGAGGCCGCCTACGACTTTTTGGCGCAGGTGGCCGAACGGGCTTCAGACGAGGAGACCGCGCAGACTGCGAGGGAAATCGAGCTCCAGGAGGAGGGGATGGGCGACCGGCTCGCCGGATGCTTCGACCGGGCCGTGAACGCGGCCCTCAACGAGGTTGGGCCCGACGACCTACAGGCCCAGCTGGACAAGTACCTGACCGACGCACACGCGATCGAGGCCCAGGCGCTAGAGCTGTTGGAGAAGGGCCCGCAGCTGGCTGGAGCCGGGGAGCTGGCAACGGCCTTCGACGATCATCGGCTCGAGACCCAAGAGCACCAGCGCTTGGTGGAAGCCCGGCTCCAATCCCGCGGCGATGCTCCCTCCAAGCTCAAGGACGCCGTCCTGCGACTCGGAGCTCTCAACTGGGGCGGGTTCTTCCAGTCCCAGCCGGACACCCCCGCCAAGCTGGCCGCCTTCGCGTTCGCCTTTGAGCACCTGGAGATCGGCTCCTACGAGATGCTGGATCCGGTCGCTGTTCGAGGTGGCCTTGGACGTCAGCCTGCACGAACAGGGCATAGCGGTCCGGTGAGCGCGCACCCCGATCACGGAGGAATCAGATGAAGGCAGTCACTTATCACGGAAAGCGCGACGTGCGCGTGGACGAGGTCCCCGATCCCGCGATCGAGCAGCCGACCGACGCGATTATCCGGGTCACGTCTAGCGGGATCTGCGGCTCCGATCTGCACCTTTACGAGGTCATGGGCGCCTTCATGGACGAGGGCGACGTCCTGGGCCACGAGCCCATGGGAATTGTCGAGGCCGTGGGCTCCGAGATAACCCAGATCAAGCCCGGAGACCGAGTCGTGGTCCCCTTCAACGTCTCCTGCGGGCGGTGCTACATGTGCCAGCAGCAGCTCTACTCGCAGTGCGAGACAACCCAGGTCCGGGACCAGGGCAAAGGCGCGTCGCTTCTCGGCTACACCAAGCTCTACGGCCAGGTGCCGGGTGGTCAGGCCGAGCTGCTGCGGGTTCCGCAGGCGCACTTTGGACCAATCAAGGTTCCCGAAGGCCCGCCCGACGAACGGTTCGTGTTCTTGTCAGATGTGCTGCCGACGGCCTGGCAGGCCGTGGTCTACGCGGCCGTGCCCGACGGAGGAACGGTGGCGGTCTTCGGGCTGGGACCGATCGGTCAGATGTCCTCCCGGATCGCGCTTCATCAAGGCGCCTCGCAGGTGTTCGGGATCGACCTCGTCGAAGAGCGGCTCGAGATGGCACGGCGTCACGGGATTCAGGCGATCGACCTGCGACAGCACGAGGACATCGCGACCGCGCTCCGCGGGCTGACGTCCGGACGAGGCCCCGATTCGGTCATCGATGCTGTCGGGATGGAGGCCCATGGCGCACCGTTGGGCAAGCTCGCGCACCAGCTAGCCGGCCTGCTACCGGACAGCATCACCACGGCGGTGATGGAGAAGGCCGGGGTGGACAGGCTCAGCGTGCTCCACACCGCCATCGATACGGTACGGCGGGGCGGGACGATCTCCCTGAGCGGAGTCTACGGCGGGGCGGCCGATCCCATGCCGATGATGGATCTGTTCGACAAGCAGATCCAGTTGCGGATGGGGCAGGCGAACGTCAAACGGTGGGTGGACGAAATCCTGCCGCTGTTGCAGGATGGCGACCCGCTCGCGGTCGACGACCTCGCCACCCATAGGCTTCCGCTCGAGGAGGCCCCGCACGCGTACGAGATGTTCCAGAAGAAAGAGAACGGCGCGATCAAGATCCTGCTGCAGCCGTAGCCTGCGCCGGTCACCGACATGCTGAGCGACCCGGTGATCTTGGTGATCAAGGGGCTCGCCGGGGGCGGCCTGGTCGTCACGTTCGCGCTGCTTTCCGAGGGGCTCTCTCCAAAGCGCTTCGCCGGGCTGTTCAGCGCCGCTCCGGCGGTGGCGCTCGCCGGGCTGACCGTCACCCTGCTCGACAAGGGGGCGCACTCGGCGCACGAAAATGCCACCGGCATGGTGGCGGGCGGCGCCGGCATGGTGGCCTACGCGGCGGCCGTCGTTCCGCTGTTGCGCCGCGTGCGGGCCGGCGGCGCAGCGGCGATCGCGCTGGTGGCGTGGACGGCGGTCGCCGCAATCGTCGCCCTGCCCATCCTGCTCTGAGAACCGATGCGCCAAGAACCGACGATCACGGACCGGCTCGATGAACGCCCGCGGTTCAATCCCCGGAAGGTCGCGCACACCGACCGAAAGGCGCTCTTCTACCGGTTCGGGGCCGGTGCGCTGACCTCGATCGCCGCCGGTGCCTTGACGCTGGCGTTTGGTGAGCGTGTCGGCGGCATCTTTCTCGCCTTCCCTGCCATCCTGGCGGCGAGCCTGACGCTGATCGAGAAGGAGGAGGCTCCCACCGACGCGCGCGAGGACGCGCGCGGCGCCACGGTGGGCGGAGCTGCGCTGGCCCTGTTTGCCGGCGTTGCCGCTCTGACGCTTGGGCACCTGGCAGGCGCGTTGGCGCTTCTGAGCGCAACCGCCGCCTGGCTGATCGCCGCATTGATCGGCTACGGCGCGCTGTGGTGGAGATAACCGCTATCTGGCCGCTCGTCGCGCCCTGAGGATGACGATCTCCTCGGCGTCTTCTCCATTTAGGAGCCCGCGGTCTCGAAGCGTCCGCGCTCTGGCTCGGCCCCGCGCGCCCAGCCGGCCGTGGTGGCGAGCGGCGACGGTTACCTCGAAGCCTCTGCTGCCCAGCTCCCGAGCGGTCGCCAGATCAGCCGACAGCGACGATTGGAGCAGCAGCAGGACTCCGCCGGGCGTCACGTGCGCTTGCGCCTGGCGGCAGATCCGGTCGATGAACGCGCGTCCGTCCGGACCTCCCTCCCAGGCGCGGGCCGCGCCCCGGTCCGGGAGCTCCGCGCCTTCGCTCGGTAAGTACGGAGGATTGGAGATGATCAGGTCGAACCGCCTGCCCGCCACCGGTGTGAACAGATCGCCGCGTAGCGCCCGAACGCTGACACCGTTGAGCCGCGCGTTCAGCCGGGTGGCGAGGACCGCGCGACGGGAGACGTCTATGGCGGTGACCTCCCGCGCGCCTCGACGAGCCGCTTCGATCGCTAGCAGCCCGCTTCCCGTGCATAGGTCGAGAACGGTCGCTCCCGGCAATCGCGGCTCCCGGCCGAGCTGGGCGGCCAGCAGCAAGCTGTCGCTATGCGGTCTGAACACGCCCGGGATCGGCACCAACCTCACGGCGCTGCGGAATTACCTCTTCCGCGCGGAGGACAAACCTTGACCGCCCGGATCCCATCCTGGCCTCCGTCGGCGCAGGCCCTCAGGGCGAGCTTCACCGAAGTCTCGCCGTACACGGTCGGGCTGGAGGACGAGGTGATGCTGATGGGCCCGGAGGATTTCGAGCTCGTGGCCCGCGCCACCGAGGTGCTGGCGCTGCTGGACGGCGATCCGCGGTTCAAGCTCGAGATGCCGGCGTCACAGATCGAGATCGTGACGCCGGCAACCCCGTCGGTCAACCACGCCGTGACGTCGCTGCGCGACGGAAGGCAGACGCTGGCGGAGCGCACCAGCGGGCTGGTCCGCCTGGCCGCCGCCGGTGTGCATCCCTTCAGCTCGGGGGTGGGCGAGCTCAACCGCCTGGAGCGCTACGAGCGCACGATCAGGGAGTACGGGGTCCGCGCACAGCGACAGCTGGTCTGCGCTCTCCAGGTGCACGTGACGGTCGGCGACGCGGACGCTGCTCTGAGCGTCTACAACGCCGCCCGCTCCTTCTTGCCGCTGCTGGCGGCGCTGGCCGCGAATGCTCCCTTCTACGAGGGCCACGACACGGGCTTGGCTTCAGTGCGCCCGAAGCTGGCCGAGCTGCTACCGCGCCAAGGGGTTCCTCCGAGGATTGAGAGCTGGGAGGCATACGCCGAGGCGTTTCGTTGGGGCGCCTCCAGCGGTACGTTCACCGACCCCCGCAGGTGGTGGTGGGAGCTGCGCCCGCACCCGGGTTTCGGGACGCTCGAGTTCCGCGTCCCGGACGCTCAGAGCACCATCGATGACGCCGCCGCAGTGGCCGCGGTTGTACAGGCGCTCGTGGTCTGGCTGGCCGAGAGACACCACGGAGGGGAGGGGTTGTCGGTAGCTCCCACCTGGAAAATCGAGGAGAACCGCTGGCTGGCCTGCCGCGATGGGGTCAATGGCCACATGGCCGACCTCCAAACCGGCACGCTGACGCCGACGAGCGTGCTGCTTGGCGACCTGCTGGCGACGCTCCGGCCGGTGGCGGCCCGGCTGGGATCCGAGCGCGCTCTGGAGCGCGCGTCGCAGATGCTCGATGGGGGCGGCGCGCTCGCGCAGCGGCGGGCGGCGGAGCAGGCGGGCGTCGGCGCCGTCGCCCATTGGCTGTCCGAGCGCTTCCTCCAGTGATCGATGGGGTAGCAAGGACTACGAATGCGCCAGCTTCCGTCACCGCGGGGGTCGGTCAGCGAGCTTCTGCTCGGAGCACTCGCCGGCCGGCCGGGTGAGCTGCCGCCGGTGAACCCGGAGCGGGTCGCTGACCCGCTCGCCGACGAGGACCTCAACCTGTCTCTCTATCTCTGCTACGAGCTGCACTATCGCGGCCTGCCGGGGGTGGACGACCGCTGGGAGTGGAACCCCTCGCTGCTACGGCTGAGGTCCCTCCTCGAGGAGCAGTTCGAGGAGGCTCTGAAGGATGCCGTCCCCCTCAGGAAGGAGGCCGTGGCCTCGGATCAGATCGACGTGGCGCTGCGGGAGATCGCCGCACAGGAGGGAGCTTCGTTGTCGTCGTACGTCCGGGGTCGAGCAACGCTCGAGCAGGTTAAGGAATTTCTCGTGCACCGCTCGGCGTACCAGCTCAAGGAGGCCGATCCGCACTGCTGGGCAATCCCCCGTCTCCACGGAGCCCCGAAGGCCGCGCTCGTCGAGGTCGAGGCCGACGAGTATGGGGGCGGTCGGCCTGACTGGATCCATGCTGAGCTATTCGGGAGAGCGATGCGGGCGCTGGGTCTCGACCCAACGTACGGCGCCTACCTGGAGCTGATCCCGGCGGTCACCCTCGCGACCGTCAACCAGATGTCGCTGTTCGGGCTGCACAGGCGGTGGCGCGGCGCGATCGTCGGGCATCTGGCGCTTTTCGAGATGACCTCCTCGATCCCCAACCGCCGCTACGCCGATGGGCTGAGGCGGCTCGGCTTCACTGGCGACGCGACGCTGTTCTTCGACGAGCACGTCGAAGCGGACGCTGTGCACGAGAACCTGGCGGCGGTGGATGTCGCCGGCGGGCTCGTCAGTCAGACCCCGGCCCTCTCGAGCTCGGTGCTGTGGGGAGCGCGGACGCTTAATTTTCTCGCCGACCGGTGGGCTTCGCACCTGCTCGACCGGTGGGCCCACGGGAAGGGCTCGCTGCTAGGGGATCTCGATCCCGATCCGGGCCAGGTCGCCGAGCCAGCCGTCATCACCTGAGTCGGGGACCCCGGGGGCCCGAAAGCCGATCAGCTTGTGCGTCCCGTCGCAGAAGGGTCGTAGCCTAGATTTCCCGCAGCGGCACAGCGCGATCGGATCGCGGCGGGGCGTCAGCTCCCTCCCACCGGCATCGACGATGCGGGCGGCGCCGCGTACGATCAGGGGGCCATCGCGGTAAGGCGTGACGCGCACCTTGCAGGGGGCGGCCATCGCTACGGGCGACCGCCCACTCGGCCCATCAGCTCACGGATTCGCAGCGGTCCGCTCGTCTGGCGAGACAGCGGCGGCGTGTCGGCGTCGCGACCTGCGCGTATGCCCGCGAGAAGCTCCTGTATGGCTTCGGTGGCGCTGAAGCGAGGCTGCCAGCCCAGCTCTGTCCGTGCCCGCTCGGTTTTCATGAGCGGCACCCCTAGCGCCATGTCCACCCAGCCCGGCTCGGTGGGCTGCAGCCGCAGCTTGAAGGTGACGGCGGCGCCTGTCCTCAGCGCGGTGGCCGGCAGCCGTACCGTCCTGGCGCCCAACACGCGTGCCAGCTCCGCCGGGCCGAGCGTAGGATCGGCCGCCAGG
>VAWT01000405.1 GCA_005883415.1 Actinomycetota bacterium
CGCACGGGCTTAGATTTTGTACTAGGCCGCGCGACTCCTCGTCCGCCGCTACCCGCCCGCCGCGTCCCTGACCGCCTGGAGGATCTCCTCCGGCTCGGCGTTGTCGCTCGCGTCATGTGCCATGTGCGACCAGACGACGCGACCGTCGGAAGCAATCACCATGGCGCCTCCGAGCTGGGCCGGGTGGCCAATTGTCCGGGTTTGCATGCGGCCGGTGCGGGCGGTCGTAAGGATGCCCTTGGCGACGACGCTGGGCCCGACCAGTTCGCCCATCGTCGCCATCTTGGCTCCGGCGGCTTTGTAGCTGGCGCGCT
This sequence comes from Actinomycetota bacterium, assembly GCA_005883415.1. Taxonomy (GTDB): domain Bacteria; phylum Actinomycetota; class Thermoleophilia; order Solirubrobacterales; family Solirubrobacteraceae; genus Palsa-465. The sequence goes on from VAWT01000405.1 coordinate 315, forward strand.
TCTCGTCGGCCAGCACAGGTAGCTCGATGCCCTGGCGGCGGCGGAAGTGCGCGGCCTGCCGCTGCGAGAGCTGGCCGATCAACACAAGGCGCCCGCCCGCGGCCTCGAACTGCTGACGGGCGCGGTCCAACCGGACCGCGTGAGCCTTGCAATAAATTCAGCCGTAGTGCCGTAGCCAGACGAGCACGACCGGCCCGTCCTTCCACAGGCCTCCGAGACGAACCTCGTTGCCGTCCTGGCCCGGCAGGACGATGTCCGCCAGCGCGTCAGCCCGCGCCGGTGGCCTGGTGTCCTGCCTTTGAGAAGCGGTCCCGAGCACCTGGCCTGAAAGCATACTGTGGGTATGGCAGAGCCAGAGCTTCTGTGGAGGCCGTCAGAGGAGCGGATCGAGCGGGCGACGATCACCCGTTACCAGCGATGGCTCGAGGACAGCCGTGGGCTGCGATTCGACGACTACGCCGAGCTGTGGCGGTGGTCGGTCGATGAGCTCGACGCCTTCTGGCAGTCGATAGTCGAGTTCTTCGATGTCCGATTCGATGTTTCCGCCGACCGCGTGCTCGGCGATCGGTCGATGCCCGGGACGCAGTGGTTCCCGCACTCGCGCGTGAGCTACGCCGAGCATGTCTTCCGGGGAAAGGATCCGGAGACGGTCGCCATCCGCCATGCCTCCGAGCTGCGAGAGCTAGGCGAATGGACGTGGGAAGAGCTGCGCGCACGGACGGCGGCGATCGCCGCCGGCTTGCGAAGCCTGGGCGTCGGCCGGGGCGATCGGGTGGCTGCCTATCTGCCGAACATCCCCGAGACGGTGGCGGCGTTGTTGGCCTGTTCCTCGATCGGCGCCGTCTGGTCCTCGGCCGCTCCGGAGTTCGGCGCCCGCAGCGTGATCGATCGCTTTGGACAGATCGAGCCCAAGGTGCTGCTGGGGATCGACGGCTATCGCTATGGGGGCAAGGACTTCGACCGCCGGGCACAGATAGACGAGATCGCTGAAGAAGTGGGAGCTCGCGTCGTACGGTTCGGGTATCTGGACGGCTCGGGCTGGGAAAACGGCTTCCTCGGTTCGGGCGCGCTGCAGTTCGAGCCGGTGCCGTTCGATCACCCGCTCTGGGTGCTCTACAGCTCGGGGACCACGGGACTGCCCAAGCCGATCGTCCACGGCCAGGGCGGAATCCTGCTCGAGCAGCTGAAGAAGAGCGGCCTTCACCTCGACGCCCAGCCCCACGATCGGATGTTCTGGTTCTCGACCACGGGATGGATGATGTGGAACTTCCTGGTCGGCGTGCTGTTGACCGAGGCGTCGATCGTTCTGTTCGACGGCAACCCCGGCTATCCCGATCTGGGCACGCTGTGGGACCTGGCGGAGCAGGCCGGGATGACCTGCTTCGGCACAAGCGCCGCCTTTATCTCCTCCTGCATGAAGGCGGACGTCCATCCAGCGGGCGGGCGTGATCTGAGCGCGCTGAAGGCGGTCGGCTCGACGGGCTCGCCGCTGACTCCGGAGGGCTTTCGGTGGGTATACGACGAGCTCGGCTCCGACACGTGGCTGTTCTCGACGTCGGGCGGCACCGACGTGTGCACGGCGTTCGTCGGCGGCGTGCCGACGCTGCCCGTCTACAAGGGCGAGCTCCAGGCCCGGGCGCTGGGATGCGCCGTGGAAGCGTGGTCGCCGGAAGGCAGGCCGCTCGTGGACGAAGTCGGGGAGCTCGTGATCACCGAGTCAGACTCGACGATCAACCGCGGTGGCGTGCGGATGGGAACCAGCGAGATCTACAGGGCGGTGCTGTCCGTGCCAGATGTGGTCGACGCCCTGGCCGTCGACCTACCAAAGGCCGACACGGACGGCCACCTCTCCCTTTTCGTCGTCCTCCGCGATGGCATCTCGCTCGAGGACGATTTGCTCGCGGAGATCAAGC
>VAWT01000406.1 GCA_005883415.1 Actinomycetota bacterium
CTGGAGTCTCAGCCCCGCGAGCCCCACTCCACCGCGCGCGTGTACCGGTTCGCGGATGGGCGCGGGAAGATCGGCTTCATCAACCCTGTGTCCGAGCCGTTCTGTGGGGACTGCAACCGGATCCGGTTGACCGCCGACGGCCGCCTGCGCACCTGCCTGTTCTCGCTGAACGAGACCGACCTGCGGGCGCCGCTGCGGGCCGGCGCCGACGATGCCCTGCTCGAGCGGATCATCCGCGACGCCGTTTGGCGCAAGGAGCTCAAGCACCACGTCGGGGACCCCGGCTTCATCCAGCCGGCACGGACGATGTCTGCAATCGGGGGCTAAGCCGATCGGGTCATAGCATCATCGGGGGCCGCTAATGCTGCTACTGATGCTCTTCGCGTTGATCGCCGGCGCCGGTACGGCGATCACACCGTGCGTGCTTCCAGTGCTGCCGGCACTGTTGTCGGCGAGCGCGCTCGGTGGCAGGCGCCGACCACTGGGCATCGTGCTCGGCTTGGCGGTCACGTTCACGGTCGCGATCGTTGCGCTCGCGCAGCTGGTGAAGGGCGTCGGCCTGGCGAGCGGTGCGGCGCGGACGGTGGCGATCCTGGTGCTGATCGGCTTCGGCGTGGTGTTGCTGGTCCCGGACGTCGCCGCGCGGGTGCAGGCGCCGCTGTCGCGACTGGCGCGGTTCGGCCCGAAGACTCGCGGCACCGGCTTCTGGTCGGGCCTTGGTGTAGGTGGCGCGCTCGGGTTCGTGTGCGCGCCGTGCGCCGGGCCGATCCTGGCTGCCGTCACATCGGTCAGCGCCTCCAGCGGCCCGACCGCGCGCGTGATCGCGGTCGCCATTGCCTACGCGATCGGGCTCGCTGGAGTGCTGCTGCTGTGGTCGCTCGGCGGGCGGGCGCTTGCGGACCGGGTACGACGCTCATTGCACGGCCATGTCGTCGAGCGGACGCTTGGAGCGGTGTTGCTCGCTACTGGGATCGCCATGGTCTTCAACCTAGACGTGCGCTTCGAGGAGACGCTCGCGAAGTCGAGCCTGCCGGCCTTCTTGGTCGATCCGACCCGCGCACTGGAGAACTCGAACGGCGTCCAGAACCGCCTGGCGTCGCTGCGCCCGGCCTCCGGATTCGCTAAGCGCCAGAAGGAGGCTGCCGGGGTGCCGGTGGCGGCGACCTCCGGGGCCGCGATTCCCGGCGTCCAGACGCCATCGCTCCCGGACCTCGGAATGGCGCCGCAGTTCACCGACACGCAGGAGTGGTTCAACACCTCCGGTGGACGACCCCTGACCCTCGCTGGGCTGCGAGGGCACGTGGTGCTGGTCGACTTCTGGACGTACACGTGCATCAACTGCATCCGCACGCTGCCGTTCCTGAAGGGGCTTTACGCCACCTATCACCCCTACGGGCTCGAGATCGTGGGCGTCGAGTCACCCGAGTTCACGTTCGAGCGGGAGGCCTCGAACGTGGCGCAGGCCGTTCGCTCCGACGGGATCCGATACCCCGTGGTACAGGACAACAATCTAGGGACCTGGGACGCCTACCAGAACGAATATTGGCCGGCGGAGTACCTGGTCGACGGCCATGGGAATGTCCGCCATACGCAGTTCGGCGAGGGCGACTACAAGCAGAGCGAGGCGGCCATACGGGAGCTGCTGTACGAGGGGGGCGTACGGGACCTACCGCCCCCGATGAGCTCCAGTGCGGTCATCCCCTCCTCAGGCGTCGGCACCCCCGAGACCTACCTGGATCCGCAGCACGCCCAGGGCTTCGCGCAGCCGCTCAGCGCCGGGGTCCACACGTATCCGGGCGTGAGCAGGCCCCAGCTCAATCAGGCCGCGCTCAAAGGGACCTGGAGCATCGGCTCTCAGTCCGTGACGCCGGTGTCCAGCGGGGCCTCCATCCAGCTCGGTTTCCAGGCGGCGAAGGTCTACCTGGTTATGACCTCGACTGACAACGTGCCACGCCAGGTCACGGTGCTGCTCGATGGGCGCCCGTACTCGACCGTGACGGTAAGAGGACAGCAGCTCTACACGCTGGTCGTCGGGCGTGTTGATGTTGAACAGCGCGTCGGGATCGTGGACTTCGAGCGACCGGGGCTCGATCGCGGCGACCAGCTCTCGCAGCGGGCGATCGAGCGCCGGCCCGAGCAGCTCGAGCGAGCTGGGCTGATAGCAACCGAGCAGCGGCTGGATCGCTCCGCGGCGGCGGGCGACGACCGCCGAGGCGCCGCCTGGGTCCTTGGCGGCCAGACGCCCCACCAGCTCCGGCGTCACGAACGGCAGATCGACGGCGCAAACCAGCACTGGCCTCCCGCCGGCGAGCGCCAGCGCCTGCGAGATGCCCACCAGCGGATGGTGATGTAGCTGGGGCTCAACCCAGATCGTTGCTCCGGGCAGGCTTGGTAGCTCGGTGTCGGCTTTCGCCAGCACGGCCACGTCGTCAAACGCGGCTCCAAGCGCCTCCAGCGGGTAGCAGATCAGGGGCCGCCCAGCAAGCTCGACCATCGCCTTTGCGCCACCCATCCGCTGCCCAAGGCCGCCAGCCAGGACCACGCCCACCGGCTGTTGAGGGCTTCGCCGCAGGATCGGCTCGCGCGCTGCATGCCTCATCCGTTCGTACCCTACGGCGCCGCGGGACGGCGATGGGAGCATCTCCGTGCCGCCGCCGCGAGGGCGTCTCCTAGAATCAATCGCATGGAGGGCTCGACCGAGGTCCGCAGTTGGTTGAGGTGCTACAGGTGCTGGTCACAGAACCTCGAGGTGCAGGTGCACTACGAGGGGATCCACAAGATCGACGCCGAGACCGGTGAGCGCGGCGAGGTCGTCGACGAGATGCAGGAGGCCGTGATCCAGTGCCTGGAATGCATGCACGACCAACCACACCTCGGATTTCACAATGGGCGCGTCGAGCCGATCGAGGACCGGTGGGAACGGATGATCGCCGGTACCCCCTGGGTCGCATCGTGCACGGTCACGGTCGACGCCGACGACGTCGAGACGTGCTCAGGCCCGGAGGCCGTTGACGCGCTGTCCTACGCCGCGTTCGGCGACCACGGGACGCGTGAGTTCTTCACCCACGTGCGGTTTCACAAGCACGACGAGGACCGGATCATCGTCCA
>VAWT01000407.1 GCA_005883415.1 Actinomycetota bacterium
CACGAGGATGTCTCAGATGAAAGCACAGGTCGCGACATGATCCGCCTCGGTTCGCTAGCCGGCTACTCGTTCGAGGGGCCGCGGATCCTCGGCGGGTGGACGCCTCCCAAGCGGCCGGCAGTTTTCGCGATCATGTACAAGCCCGACCCCGAAACTAAGCCGGACCGCTACGCGGTCATTTACGTCGGCCACGCCGACAATATGGCGGAAGCCGGCTTCCCCTTCAAACATCCGCGCGCCAACTGTTGGATCGGGCGTGCTGGTTCACGATGGAAACTGCACATCTGCACCTATGAGGTCGAGGGATGGGCACGATCTCACCGGGAGCAGATCTGCCAGGAACTCGCCGCTGTGTACAACCCGCACTGCAACGAAGTCAAGTACGACCAGCATTGGGACGACCACTGGATCGGGTCATACGAGTCAGAACTCACAGGGCCGCTCGCCAAGCGGGGGCCCGACGAAGCTCCGAGAGAGTGAGTGAAATCTGATAACAAACAGCGGGGCGACAAACAGCTGGTCACCGCCCCGCTGTTTGTTATCAGCTGCTACCTGCGAAGAACTGCTGACAGCCGTAGTACTGCTAGTGATTGCGCTCCCGGAAACCAACGGTCTGCATGAGACGAGACCGACGACGACCGGTAGGTGGCACGTTCGTGTGCCCATTCACCGGTGCCGGCGTAGGTGGTGCCAGCTTGGCTGCGATCTTTTCGGCACCGCCGTACAGCAGTGGTAGTGCACCTGCCACTACCCCACCTGTGCGGTTGATATGCTCGACGCTAGGAATAACGGTCTCGGCCTGTTCGGCAATCGTCTTCACGTTGCCCAAGCAGTCATCGAGGTTGTCCGCAATGCGGTTGAGCAACACGCCGATGATGAACAGGAAGATTGCCAGTACCGCGATCAGAGCCGCGATGCACACAATCGTGACGATAACGAGAAGCATGTCTAGCCCTTTCCACCCGTCGGCGTGCCAGAACCGGTCAGGACTCTGGTCAGGAACAGGTGATGCTGCAGACCCTCTGCCAGAACCGCGTCTACCCTGTCAGCCGTGATAGGAATCAGCGCGCAATTCGCCGTATTCTGCGGGATCGCCCGTAGGGTGTCTCGCACTCCCACCACGCTGCGGTCGATGGACTTGACCATCGAGACCAGGGAACTCAGCAACAGGATGACCACGGCCAAGACCACGAAGCCCATTCCTACTGCGACCCACCAGAAGGTGGCCTCTTCAGGCGCATACCCATCAGGAGCGCCCGCATATCCCAATAGAACGGTATGACTGCTGAAGGGCCTGGTTGATTTGTGGAGCCTGACGGGCGATTCGGGCTGCGAGGACTAGGACCGGGGCGACCAATGCGACCACCACGGAGATCACCACGACAGCAATCGCGAAACCCAGGTACCATCCAAACAGGTGCGCCTCAGCGGGCCCGGGTGCCTGTACCAACACCATCCCGCAGCCCTCCTTTCGGTAGCAGGTGTTCTTACAACGGGCTTCAGAGTAACTAACGGTCGGAAGTCGACTTCACACAAGTAGCCTCGAGGTAACCCAGCAGCGTCTGGGTTGCCGTCTGCACGTTATGCGCATCCTTGAGGTGATCGGCAACCTGCTGCATCAAGTTGTCCTTGTCGTGCGAGGTGAACTGCGAACTACACTCTTGGTGGCCGCACGTGAACTCGTGCATCTTCACTCCTTCTACGATTTCAGCGCCTACCTCATCGGCCGCCGCTGACCGTCAAACCTGTTCTGCCATAGCTCGCACGGGCGCGAGGTTTCCGTTCACCTTCGGCAATACCTCGGGAATCGTTCTCGTCTGATAGGCAATCGCGTTGACACCCACGATGATCGCTCCCAGGGTCCACGTGACGTGCCGAAGCTGAGCGATCACCTTCAACAGCGAGAGGCCCACAACGGCGACGATCAAAGCCACGGCCAACAGGGTGACCGCTCCGGCTACAGTCATGCCTTCCTCCTCTTCCTCGATAGTCTCAGGCCATCTGCTCGCTAGACACCCAGTGTGGCCAGCAGAGCACCAACGCGCTTCACGTACCGGGTCGCTCCGATAGCGACCTCGTTGACTGTTCCGTCGGTCTCGGCCAGCAGCGCCGGCACGTTGTCGAGTTCGCCGGTCAGAATGACACCGTTGTACAAGATGTCATCCACCGTCTTGCGAATTCGATCAACCGGGGTGACGATTCGGTTCATCAAAACCGCGACGATTGGCAACACCGCGAAGAGCAGAATAATGTTGCCAATCCACCATAAGATCATACTCGCCCTCTCTTTCGCTCACGGATCGTTATCACGAGGGGCGGCCAAAAAGCCGCCCGAAGAACCGTTTCAACGCGGTCGTCCACGCCTGCATGGCGATACTGAAACCCTTCACCGGAACAGCTTCGCGTTTTGTGGCCTTCTCGCCACGGGCGGAGGCCCCGATGTCGTCCGCGATACATTTGGCGAAACTCTTCATCAGCACGCTCGTGACGTCTTGAACCATGCCCCTACCAAACTGGGCAGCAGCACCGGAAAGGTTAAGATCCTGAGCGACCTTCACGCGCGTCCCACTTCCCGCAGACGCCATCGTCGACGTCACCTTCATGGTGGCTTGGCCTTTGCCCTTTTCCTCCGATCCGGACGCATCCATCACGATCCGCTTAGCGGACTCGTCGCGTTCGACGATCTTGGCGGTGCCCGCGAACTGAAGTTTCACCGGCCCCATCTTGGTCGTCACTCGCCCCTTATAGGTGTCACCGTCGACGTCGGTGAGCTCCGCCCCCGGCAAGCACGGCGCGATGCGCGGTATGTCTTGCATGTGCTTCCACACCGCCTCCAGCGGTGCAGCAACCTCGAACTCGTTTTCGATCAGCATCGACTACTCGCTCTCCCTACCACTCGCGGGTCCGTACATGCGATTCACGACTTCGTCCCCGATCCGATAAATTCTCCGGGATCGTTCTTAAACGCCCCCGCGCATCCCGGACAACAGAAGTAGTAGGTGGTTCCGTCGTGCTCCACCTTGTGCTGCGCGGACGCCACCTCCACCGTCATGCCACACACCGGGTCGACCGCTTCGGCAATTTCCGGCGCCTCTTGCGGCGCACCCTTGACGAGCTCACCGGACGCCCTCAGCTTCACCAACTCAGCCAGGATCCCGACGGCGATCTCGCGGTGCGAGACCCTCCCGAGATCCAGACCAGCCGGTAC
>VAWT01000101.1 GCA_005883415.1 Actinomycetota bacterium
GAGGTCAAGATCGGCCCCTCGCCCCCCTGGCTCAAGTCGCGGCTGATGGCCGCCGGGCAACGTCCGATCTCGAATGTGGTCGACATCACCAACTACGTGATGCTCGAGACCGGCCAGCCGCTACACGCGTACGACCTCGACCGCGTGGCGGGGCGGAAGTTGACTATTCGCCGCGCGAGAGAGCGAGAACAGCTTCAGACCCTCGACGGCCAGCTCCGCACGCTCGACCCGGACATGGTCGTGATCGAAGACGAGGAAGGGCCGACCGGGATCGCGGGCGTAATGGGTGGCGCCCGCTCGGAGGTCGGCGCGGACACCACCCGCGTGCTGATGGAGGTCGCGAACTGGAACGGCGCCAACATCCACCGCACCTCGCTGAAGCTGGGGCTGCGGACGGAGGCCTCGACCAGGTTCGAGAAGCAGCTCCAGCCAGAGCAGGCGCTCGAGGCCCAGGCGGTCGCCGCCCGTCTGATGATCGAGCTGTGTGGGGCGCGCCTCGAGGCCGGGACGATCGATGTTGGCGGACCGGGGCCGGAGCCGCCGACAATCAGGCTTCGGGACGCTCGCGTGAGCGGCCTGCTGGGGGTCCCGATCGAGCGCCCGCGCAGCAAGGAGATTCTCGAGGCGCTCGAGTTCGGAGTGAAGGAGGCCCCCGACGGGCTGGATGTAAAGCCCCCCGCCTTTCGCCGCGCCGACATTCGGCGCGAGGCCGACGTGATCGAAGAGGTGGCGCGGCTGGAGGCGCTGGACAAGCTCCCGGCCACGCTCCCCGCGACCCACCGGGCGGCGGAGGCGGCGCTGGCGCGCGGCGCCGGCCTGGCCGGCGCTCAGCTGACCGCGGAGCAGAGGCTGCGCCGCGCGGGCGCCGACGCGCTCGCTGCCGAGGGCCTGTACGAGATCGTGGGCTGGAGCTTCGTCGGACCCGGGGTCGCAGAGCGGCTGCGCCTTGGAGACCAGCCGGCCGTGGAGCTCGAGAACCCGCTGTCGATCGAGCAGTCGCGGCTGCGCACCACGCTGCTCGGTTCGCTGCTCGACACGGCGGCTTGGAACCAGTCCCGCGGCATCACGGCCCTCCGCCTGTTTGAGGCCGGGGCCGTGTACCTGCCGCGCGAGGGCCAAAGGCTCCCCGACGAGCCCTACCACGTGGCCGCGCTCCTCACCGGGCCCGTGCGTCGGGAGACCTGGCGCGACCCCGACCCCCGTGCGGCTGACTTCTTCGCGGCCAAGGGAGTTCTGCAGGGGCTGCTGGACAAGCTCCGGGTTCCCTGGAGCGTCGTGCCGGGCGCCGACCCGTTCCTGCATCCGGGCCGGGCCGCGAGGATCAGAGTGCGCGACGTGGAGGTCGGCTGGATCGGCGAGATCCATCCGGCTGTGGCGGCCGAGTGGGATTTCGATGAGACAGTGGCCGCCTTCGAACTGGACCTGGACGCAGTGGGAGAGCCGACCACCGCGATGTACGAGGACGTCACCAGCTTTCCCGCGGTGCGCGAGGACCTGGCGGTGGTCGTGCCGGATGGCGTCGCGTCGCGGGAGGTGCTCGAGGTCGTGCTCCAGGCCGGGGCGCCGCTGCTGAGACAGGCCGAGGTATTCGACGTGTACCGCGATCCCGAACGGATCGGGCCTGGGAAGGTGTCGCTCGCGCTCCGGCTGACGTATCGCGACCCCGACCGGACGCTGACCGACGCGGAAGTGGCCGAGCGGCGCCAGGCGATCGTGCAGGCGGTCGAGCAGCAGCTCGACGGGAGCATCCGTGCCTAGCGACACCTCGCTCAGGGTGTCGGTGTTCGGGGCGGCCGGCTTCACCGGCGCGCTCACCGCCCGGCTGCTCTACCGGCATCCGACCTTCAGGCTGCACGCGCTGACCGCGCGCTCCGACGTCGGCAAGAGCCTGGCCGATCTCTACCCCTACCACCGCGTCCCGCTCGCGCTCGAGGAGTTCAACATCGACCACCACGACGGCGTCGATGCCGCGGTGGTCGCATACCCGCATGGCGCATCCGCACCGGTCGTCGCCGAGTTGCGCGAGCGCGGGATCAGGGTGGTGGACCTGAGCGCCGATTTCCGCCTCCGCGATCCTGGTCTGTACGAGGAGTGGTACCGAGAGCACGCAGCGCCGGAGCTGCTCGACGGCGCGGTGTACGGACTGCCCGAGCTCGGGTATCGCGAGCGGATTAGAGACTCGGACTTGGTCGCCAACCCGGGCTGCTATCCAACCGCGGCTCTGCTGGCTCTGGCGCCGCTGGCTCGCGAGGGGCTGGTGCGGGACGTGGTGATCGACGCCAAGTCAGGCGTATCGGGAGCGGGACGGGCGCCCAGCGAGAAGACCCATTTCGTGACGGTGGACGAGAACGTCAGCGCCTACGGCGTCCCGCGCCATCGCCACACGCCCGAGATCGAGCAGGAGCTCTACGCGCTGGGGGCCGATGTCACGGTTACCTTCATCCCGCATCTGCTGCCGCTCGACCAGGGCGAGCTCGTCTCCTGTTACGTGACCCCGACCGACAGCGCGGACAGCGACCTGCAGGAGCTGTATCAGGACTTCTACGCCGGCGAGCCTTTCGTCGAAGTGGCGCCCTCGCCGCCCGGGGTGCGCGATGTGCGCGAGACGAACGTCTGCCGGATCTCGGTGCACAGAGACGCGCGCGCTGGACGAGTGCTCGTGTTCGCCGCGATCGACAACCTGTGGAAGGGCGCGGCCTCGCAGGCTGTCCAGAACCTCAATCTGATGTTCGGGCTGGGAGAGGGGGAGGGGATCTCGTGAGCGGCCCGTTCTTCGGCTCCCGCTGGATCGAGAAGCCAGAGCACGTCACAGAGCTCGAGCCCACCGCGCTTCCGCGGGGATTCCGGGCTGCCGGGATCGCAGCCGGCCTTGAGCCAGACGGCCCTGACGTGGGTGTCCTTTACTGCGAGCGTCCGCAAACGGTGTCGGCAGCGCGCTTTACCACCAACGCTCGCGTCGGCGCGCCTGTGGTCGCCTCGCGGGAAGCCGACCTCGATCGCCTGAGAGCGGTCGTGGCGAACTCCGGTGGCTCGAACACAGGCGACGGCGCCAGAGGCCTTGAGACCGCACGCGCCACCCAGGAGCTGGCGGCGGAGCTCCTGGATGTCGAGGCCGCGCAGGTGGGGGTGGCATCGACCGGGGTGATCGGAACCGAGCTTCCGCGGGAGAAGCTGTTGGCGGGCGTCCGCTCGGCGGTGCAGCAGCTGGGCGACGATGCAGACGGGTTCTCCCGGGCCATCCTCACCAGCGACCGGGCGCCGAAGCGGGCCTGCCTCGAGGTGGAGCTCCCCGGCGGCCAGGTGCGGCTCGCCGCGCAGGCCAAGGGCGCCGGGATGATCTCGCCCCGGTTCGCGACGATGCTCTGCTTCGTACAGACCGACGCCGAGATGTCGGCGGAGACGGTCGAGCTGCTGACGGGGGTGACGGTCAAGCGCTCGTTTGACCGCATCACGGTCGACGGCCAGCTCTCGACCAGCGACACCGTGTTCGTCCTGGCGGGCGGCGCCTCGGGGGTCCGGATCGAACCTGAGTCGGCCGCCGAGCTTCGCTTCGGGGAGGCGCTGGATGCGCTGCTCCGCCAGCTGGCGCTGTTGATGGTGTCCGACGGCGAGGGCGCCAAGCGCGTGGGCCGGATCGTCGTGCGGGGCGAGTCGGAGGCGGTCGAGCCCGTCGCCCGGGCGATCGCCAACTCCAATCTGGTCAAGACCGCGCTGCATGGCGGCGATCCCAACTTCGGCCGCATCCTGCAGGCGGCGGGAATGGTGTACCCGCCCGGCAACGGGTTCGTCGCCGATCTGGAGATCGAGGGCCGGCTGGTGGTCTCAGGCGGCGAGGCGATCGTGGACGACCTGCGCGAGCTGGAGCCGCTCGTCCAGGGTCAGGAGGTCGAGTACGTCCTCACGCTGCCCGGGGACGGCGGTGAGACCGAGGTGTTCTTCTCGGACCTCTCGCCGGAATACGTGCACTTCAACGCGGAGTACACCACCTGATGGCGGACGACCCTCGGGCCGTGGACCACTTGCGCGACGTAGCCACCCTCCTCGAGGCTCTGCCGTACATCCGCGAGTTTCACGGCAAGACGGTCGTGATCAAGTACGGCGGGGCGGCGATGGCCGATCCCACGCTGGAGGAGGAGTTCGCCCGCGACGTGGTGCTGCTCAAGTACGTGGGCATGAACCCCGTCGTGGTGCACGGCGGGGGGCCGGAGATCACGACCTACATGGAGCGTCTCGATCTGCCGGTTCGGTTCGTCGGCGGCCTGCGGGTCTCCGACGCCGAGACCGTGGAGGTGGCGAAGATGGTGCTGGTGGGGAAGGTCAACAAGGACATCGTGTTGCGGCTGGGCCGCCACGGACAGCCGGCCGTGGGCCTCTGCGGAGACGACGGTCTGCTGTTCCGGGCGACCCGCCAGGCGGCGCCCGGCGGGGAGGACATCGGCTTCGTGGGGCGGATCGAGCGCGTCGACGTCGAGGTGGTGAACCACGTCGCGCAGGACTACATTCCGGTGGTGGCCAGTGTCGGCGCCGACCGCGACGGCCACTCCTACAACATCAACGCCGACGAAGCGGCGGGTGCAGTCGCGGGAGCGTTGGGCGCGTACAAGATCATGTTCCTGACCGATGTGCCGGGGTGGCTGCGGGACCCGGGCGATCCCTCGAGCGTCATCTCTCAGAGCAGCGCAGAGGAGGTCTCGCGAGCGCTGCCGGGGGTCGACGGGGGAATGCGGCCCAAGCTGAAAGCCTGCGTGGACGCCATCCACGCCGGCGTCTCGTTCGCCCATATCGTGGATGGACGCGTCCCGCACTCGCTGCTGCTGGAACTGTTCACCGACGCCGGACAGGGGACGAAGATCGGGGGCGGCCCGTGAGTGCGCCGACGCCTGGCGTCGTTCACCACGCCTCGCTCGAGGAACTCCGGGAGCTGGAGCGCAGCTACGTCATCCCCACATACACCCGCAACCCGGTCCAGTTCGTGCGCGGCTCCGGCTGCCGGCTGTGGGACTCCGACGGCAACGAGTACCTCGACTTCCTGGCCGGGATCTCGGTTCTGAACGTCGGGCACTGTCACCCACGGGTGGTCGAGGCGGTGCGGGAGCAGGCGGGCCGGCTCACGCACGCCACCAACCTGTACTACACCCAGCCGGCGCTGGAGCTCTCCGCCCGCTTGGCGGAGAGCTCCCTGAAGGGCAAGGTGTTCCTGGCCAACTCCGGCGCCGAGGCCACCGAGGCCGCGATCAAGCTGACCCGCAAGGCGCGGCCCGGAGGGAAGATCGTCGTGCTCCAGGATGCATTCCACGGCCGCACGTACGGCGCGCTGTCGGCCACGCCGCAGGAGTCAAAG
>VAWT01000427.1 GCA_005883415.1 Actinomycetota bacterium
GACCTTGTCAATCCGGATTTTGCGGCACTGGGTCGCGCCTTCGGCGTCCACGCAGAGCGTGTGGAGCGTACGGAGGAGTTCTCGGCGGCTTTGAGGCGCGCGTGTGCAGCGGACGGACCCGCCCTCATCGAGCTCCTCACGGATCCGGAGGCGCTGACGCCGGTGGCGTCGCTCAGCGACGCTCGCGCGCAGGGCGAGGCGGCCGCGGCCCGCGGGTAGCCGGTGGCGCTCGGGGCCGCAGAGATCGCCGCGGCCGTGCGAGCCGGCGAGCTCGATCCGCGCGAATCGATCGAGCGAGCGCTCGCTAGGGGCGAGGAGCGCCCCGACCTGAATGCGTTCATCACGCTCTGCACCGAGCAGGCCATGGCCCGGGCACAGGATTGCGTAGACGGGCCGCTGGCCGGGGTCCCCCTGCTAGTCAAGGACGTGTTCGACACGGCGGGCATCCGCACCACAGCCGGCTCGCGGCTGTACGCAGAGCGAGTGCCGGCCTCCTCGGCCCCCTCGGTTCTCGCGCTGGAGGCTGCCGGCGCGGTCGTGATCGGCAAGACGAACTGCGACGAGTTCGCGTGGGGGGTGACAGGGCAGAACCACTTCTATGGAGACGCGCGCAACCCGACCTTGCCCGGCCGCATCACGGGCGGCTCGAGCAGCGGCAACGCCTCAGCCCTGGCGGCAGAGATCGCGCCGCTGGCACTGGGGACCGACACCGGCGGGTCGGTACGGATGCCCGCAGGCTGCTGTCAGGTTGTGGGTATGAAGCCGCGCTTTGGGGCACTGCCGATGGAGGGCGTGTTCCCGCTGTGCCCGAGCTTCGACACCGTGGGTCCGATGGCGCGCACGGCCGAAGACTGCGCGCTGTGCTACGAAGTGCTGGCCGGCGGGCGCCCGTCGCAGCGAGAGGTCAAGGGCGTGCGGGTGGGCGTTCTCACTGCCATGCCACCGCTCGGCCCCAGCGGGCCGGTGCCGGAGCGCGACGAGCGCGCGGGCGAGTTCGCGGCGCGGCTGGAGGACCTGGGGATGCAAGCGGAGGAGGTCGCGCTGCCCGTCCCCGGTGCCGACATATGGCCGGTGTACCGGTCGAGCTGTTTGTCGCTCCTACCTTGGGAGTACGAGAGATTCCGCCGGGCGACGTCGACGAGCTCGAGATCAGGATCGCGTTCTCCGCATACACCCGAGTCTTCAGCTTCCTCGGCTGGCCGGCGATCGCGATGGGCGGAGTGCAGCTCGCCGCCCGCGAGGAGGGTCTCCTGTTCGCCGCCGCGCTGGCTTGGGAGGTCGCGTTCGGCGCCAGGCGGGTCCTGCGCTGAACCCGCCAGCTCGCGGTGGCCGGCGGCAGCGCCCACAAACCACGTACTCGCGCATCCAGCCCCAGATGCGCGGTTAGCGCTCGGCGAAGCACCCGCCGGTCACGTAGCGTCACCGCCGTGCCATTGCTGGCGGCGTAGCGACGCTCGCGCAGCCCCCGCACGTACCTGGCGGCTTCGGCCCCTCCCTGCACCCGCACCAGGTGCTCGATCTGCGTCAGGGTGACGGTCGGCGGGATCGAGTAGCCGAGCCTTCGCATCGCGTGGACCAGCTCCGCGGCGGCGAGCTCGCCGTCGCCCTCCAGGCTCCGGCGCAGGCGAGCGCGTCCGGCAAGCCAGCGAACGGTCAAGGCCGCCAACCCCGCGAGGCAAGCGAGCGCGACGATGAGCAGCGCGACCACGGCCGCTCTGGAGCCGCCCCTCTTGGGACGCGGGACCGTCGGGATCCGCTCCCCGGCGTACTGTGGCAGGCTGCCCACGGTCGCCTCGATCGCTTGCACGGGGATGGCCGTGCGCTCGCTTGGGTATCGCTGGCCCACCAGGACCCTCCCGGCCGCGCGAGGCGGTGTCGGGTCGAACGGCACCCAGCCGATGCCGCTGAAGAACACCTCGACCCATGAGTGCGCATCGACCGCGCGCACGTCATAGACGCCTGTGGCGCCGTCGTAGGAGCCCGGCCGGAAGCCAGCCGCCACCCTGGCCGGAATTCCATCCATCCGCAGCATCAGCGCCATCGCGCCCGAGAACTGCTGGCAGTAGCCGGCGTGGTCGGCGAACAGGAAAGACTCGAGCGGATAGCGCCGCAAGGGGATCCGCTCCATGTAGATGGCGTTCTCCTTCAAGTAGCGTTCGATCGCCAAGGCGACGTCGTAGCTCGAGTGAGACCGCCCAGCAAGCTGCCGCGCTAGCCGGTACATCGGGCCGTAGGGCGAAGCGAGAATGCGCCGCTGCGCGTCGCGAGCGGGCGGCAGGCCGGGTGCCTGGCTGCCGACGGTCCGGTCGGTGGAGAACCGCCGGGCCTGTGGTGGATTGGTCGCGGCGAGCCGAAGGCCGGATTGGCCCGGAGCCGGTAAGTCGAAGTCCGTATAACGGAGGTAGATGGCGGGAAACGCGCGCGGCGCCATCCTCAGCTGTGCGGGTGTCGGGTTCGGCACGTATGACATGACCGTGTAGGTGGCACCGCGGTGCAGGTTGGTTCCAACCGTCCGTGTGGTGCCGTCGCCGTCATGGCGGAGCGACCCGTCGTAGTTCACCCCCACCGTGGTGCCTTGCTCGGATGGCAGCTCCTCGGAGGTCAGCCCCCGGATGGTGAACGTGGCCGACCTGTACCAACGGTCGTCCGGGGGAAGTGGGAGGTTCTCCTCGCTGTTCGCATCGCTGGTCGAGCGGATAAAGCGCATGCCGTCGAAGCGGT
>VAWT01000102.1 GCA_005883415.1 Actinomycetota bacterium
GCCTCACGAGCCAGATCGCGCGGCGTCCGTGGATCCTCGCGGGCGTGGCTTTGATCGGCGCCTCGGTGGCGTTTGTCGTGGTCACCAGGATACGGCCAGAGTTCGACACGTACGGCTGGCTCGTGTGGGGCCGCCAGGCGGCCCATTTGGCCCTCAACACCAACTCGGCGCCGTCGTGGAAGCCCCTGACCTTCCTGTTCACGCTCCCCTACGCGCTGGCAGGCGGCGGCTCACTGTGGTTATGGATGGTGACCGCGGTTGCGGCCGCGTTCGCCGGCATCTTGCTCGCCGGGCGGATTGCCTACAGGCTCACCGGCCGCTACACGGAGCGCCTGTACGCCCGCATAGCGGCAGCGGCGTTTGCGGGCTTCGGAGTGTTGGCGCTCGGGGATTACTGGCACTACATCCTGATCTCCGCCTCCGACCCGATGGTCGTGGCCCTGTTCCTGGCGGCGATCGACTGCCACCTGTCAAGGCGCTCGAAGCTGGCGTGGCTGGCGCTGGTGCTCGCTTCGCTCGGGCGCCCCGAGGTGTGGCCGGCGGCAACCGTCTACGCGCTGTGGGGGTGGCGTGCGGTGCCGTCGATGAGGGTGCTCATCGTCGGCGGACTTGTAGCGATCCCGGCGCTGTGGTTCGGCATCGCCGCGCTCACCTCGCCGAGCTGGTCGATCGCCGCCGATATCGCGACGGATTCCACCGCCGCGCTCCCGCACCGCGGGGCCGCTGGCGTGCTACGGGGGTTCTGGCACCTGTACGACCTACCGATGAAGGTGGCCGTGGTGCTCGCGCTCGTGGTCGCGGTCGCTCGTCGTGATCGAACGTCGCTGCTGCTCGCGGGCGCGGCGGTCTCATGGGTGCTGGTCGAGGTGGCCTTGGCGCTACACGGATGGACGGGCGCTGCTCGCTACATGTTCGAGCCTGCCGCCGTGCTGGTCGTCCTCGGGGGCGCCGCCATCGGGCAGGTACTGGCGTTAGGTCCTCGCCGCTTGTGGCTCCTGCGCTGGCCGGCGGCGGCCGGGATCGTCTCGGCGGTCGCTGTCGCGCTGATCTCGCCCACGCAGAGCCGCGTGCGGCTTGCTGGCAACGAGATCGGCTACCTGGCGCACGGCTGGACTCAGCAAATCGACAGCCTACGTGCGGCGATCGCCAACGACGGCGGCGCCAAGCGGATCCTGGCCTGCGGGCAGCCGGTGACCGATGTCGCGTTCCAGAGCATCCTCGCGTGGGAGATCGGCAAGAACGTCGCCGACATCGGCTGGGACCCGAGCACATGGGTGGCGCAGGGCAAGCCGATCGTCCTGTTCGAACTCCAGGGAGCGGGATGGAAGGTCCAGCCGATTCACGCTCCCGCCACCAGTCGCACCCGCTGCGCGAATTTCAAGCGAGAGGCCGTGTGAGCTTGTCAAGCACCCCCGGCTAAGAGCGGCAGACGGGGACGAATAGCCTCCGCTCATGCCCCCCGCGGGTGAGCTGGCGATCGTCCTTCACACACACATGCCATACGTAGAAGGCGGTGCGCCTTGGCCGCCGCCGGATCGCGACGCATTCCTGCGAGAGCCGGAGGGCTTTGGCACCTGGCCGTTCGGCGAGGAGTGGCTGTGGGAGGCGATCGCCTCCAGCTACCTGCCACTGCTCGACATGCTCGGCCGGGCGCCGCTCACGCTGTCGCTGACCCCGGTCCTGTGCGATCAGTTGGAGGCGCCCGGAACGATCGACCGCTGCCTGCGCTTCCTGCGCGACGTGAGGCCTGAATCACACCGACTCGACATCGAGGAGCTCAGGCGTGAAGGGCATCTGCAGTTGGTGGCCGAGCTCGAACGGTCTGCTGCGGAGTACGCGGAGACTGCCGAGCGACTCGAGGCGATCGGCGACCGACTGGTGTCGCGTCTCGGCGTCCATGCCAGCTGGACATCGGCCGCCACCCACGCCGTGTTACCGCTGATGGCGACCGACGTGGGACTCGAGCTTCAGATCCAGACTGGCATCTCCTCGTACCGGCGGCGGTTCGGAGGTTGGGACGGCGGCTTCTGGCTACCCGAGTGCGCACGCGCACCGTGGCTCGATCCGCTGCTGTCGCAGGAGGGCGTGCGCTCCACCTGCGTCGAGCTGACGGCATTGTTCGGACTCGGCGATCCGAGGCACCTGACACCGCTGGCGATGGACGGAGGCCCAGTCCTGTGGCCGCTGGACCGCGAGGTCGTGTCGCTCGTGTGGGCAGATAGCGGCTATCCCGCGGCGGGCCCGTATCGCGACTACCACCGCCACACGACCCATCACCACCGCGCTTGGCGCAACGACGGCGAGCCTTACAACTTCGATGAGGCACGAGCGCTGGCGGCCCAGCACGCGCGCGATTTCGTGGGTCGCGTTTCGGGTCGCGTCCGCGACGGCGGTGTGTGCGTGTGCGCGCTCGACACCGAGCTGCTCGGCCACTGGTGGTACGAAGGCGTTCACTGGCTGGGGTCGGTGCTGGAGGAGTCGGCCCGCCAGCATCTTCGTCTGACGACCCTCGACGACGCGCTCGGGCGCAACGACCCAGTCCGCGCACCCGCCGAGCTGCCGGTCAGCAGCTGGGGGAGCGGTGGTGACCTGCGAACCTGGAGCGGACCCCCCGTTGCCGATCTCGCCTGGCAGGCCCGGACCGCAGAGCTGAAGCTGCTCGCCGCGCCCGCACCTCCGAACCCCCGCGCCATCCGGGAGCTGTTCGCGCTCCAGTCGTCCGACTGGGCATTTCTGACCTATCGGCAGCTCGCTGGCGAGTACCCGCGCGAACGGGCCCGTGGGCACGCCCGGGCGCTCGAGCGCGCCCTTGCCGGGGACGCCGGACTCGAGCCGCGGTTACGAAACCTGGCGCCGCATCTCTAGTCCTCCCACCGGAACGTCTTCGGCGTGTCGCGCATCCGCAGAACGCGTGCCGGGATGCCGGCGACAACCGCATCGTCCGGGACGTCTTTGTTGACTACCGAGTTCGTGCCGATCACGCAGTTGTTGCCGACGGTCACTCCTCTTAGAAGGCATGCGCCGTATCCGATCCACACGTTGTGCCCGACCCTCACGTCGCGCTTGTAAATCCCTTGCTGGCGAATCGGGCGCTCGACATCGACCACGCCGTGATCGAAGTCGATCAGCATCACGCGGTCGGCCACGATGCACTCGCGTCCTATCGAAACATGTTGGTAGGCGGAGATCGTGCATTCCTGGCCGAGGACCGACTTGGCACCCACCGACACCCGACCCTCGTGGGCGCGGATCTTGCATCCCTGTCCCAGCCACGACCAGCGTCCCAGCGACACGATCGCGTTGCGGCCAATCTCAAGCGTCACGCCCCGGCACACGAAGCAAAGCCCGTCGGTCTGCAACCGGCCACGCCAGCGGAGCTTGAGCCACAGCCAGCGGGCGACCAGCGGGACGTAGGTCCAGCTCAGCAGGCCGCGCCGCCGGGCAAAGCGCAGAAATGCGATGGGGCCGCCACGGAGCGGTGCGGGCGGCCTGCGCACGAGGGGCGAAGGCATGGTGTCGGCCTTCGCCGCGGCGGACGGCCGCCACCGTTCAGGGCTCCGCAAGGCCACGGCGAGATCGTAATGCCCCTGGCATGATTGCTCGAACCCGATGCCCGAGACCGAAACCGCACTCGCCCAGCGGCTTATGAGCGGCGATAGGCGCGCACTGGCGCGCGCGATCTCGCTCGTCGAGGACGACGACCCCGAGGGGTGGGCGCTGGTACGCGAGGTATACCCGCACACTGGGAAGTCCACGATCGTCGGCTTCACCGGGCCGCCCGGGGTCGGGAAATCGACGTTGCTCGCGGCCCTGACAAAGCTCGAGCGCGAACGCGACCGCACGATCGGCGTGCTGTCGATCGATCCCTCCTCCCCATTCACCAAGGGTGCGCTGCTTGGAGATCGGATCCGCCTGGCGGATCACTTCCTCGATCCCGGGGTCTTCATCCGCTCGATGGCCAGCCGGGGCGCCCTCGGTGGCCTGAGCGAGGCGGCGCTGCAGACCGCGCTCTTGATGGACGCCTCGGGCCGGGACGTGATCTTGCTGGAGACAGTCGGAGTGGGTCAGGCGGAGGTCGACATCATCGACCACGCCGACACCGTCGTCCTCGTGCTGATGCCGGGGTCCGGCGACTCGATCCAGGCGCTGAAGGCCGGCGTGATGGAGATTCCTGACGTGATCGTGGTCAATAAGGCCGATCACCCGCTCACGGACACGATGGTGCGGGAGGTCAAGAGTGTGCTGGCGCTCGGGCCGCAGGAGGGGTGGGAGGTGCCGATCGTGCGGACCGAGGCGGTGCGGGGCGAGGGGGTCGAGGAGCTGCTGGAGAAGCTGGCAGAGCATCGCGCCCACATCGAAGCCGAGGGGGCGCTATCGGACCGGCGGCGCCGCAATCTGATGAATGAGGTGCTGGCCATCGCCGCCTTCCGCATGCGCCGCGAGCTCGAGGCCGCGGTGCGGGAGGATCCCGAGGTCCAGGAGCTTCTCGACAGGGTCGTGTCACGCGAGCTCGATCCAGCGAGCGCGGCGGTCCAGATCCTCACGGCTCGAGAAGGCGACTAGGGCGGCATGGCCCCGATCCCGGAGTCCGCTCGGGCCGTCCTCGAAGGTCCGGCGCCCGCGCACCTGGTGACGCTGGAACCCGATGGCCGACCGCAGATCTCGATCGTGTGGATCGGACTGGACGGCGACGAGCTGGTGGCGGCCCACCTGCCCGAGCACCGCAAGATCCGCAACATCCGCCGCGACCCCCGGGTCGCCCTGTCGGTCGAGGCAGGCACCCACAACGAGATGGGCCTGGCCGAATACGTCGTCATCCACGGCCGGGCCCGGGTCACAGAAGGCGGGGCGGCCGAGCTCCTGCAAGAGCTCGCCAGGACCTATCTCGGACCGGATGTCAAGTTCCCGCCGGTCGACGATCCGCCGCCCGGGTACATCACCCACATCACCGTCGAGCGCATCGGCGGGGTAGGTCCCTGGGCCCGCTGAGCCTGTCGTCAAACGAGCGTCTCAGTCGTCAAACGAGCGCCTCAGGCTCCCAAAGCGCGCGCGATCACGAGCTCCTGGACCTCGTCGGTTCCCTCGCCGATGGTGAGGACCTTCGCGTCGCGATAGAACCGGCAGACGGGGTACTCCTCGATGTAGCCGTAGCCGCCGTGGATCTGCACAGCCGCGTCCGCTGCCCACACCGCCAGGCGCCCGCTCTTTAGCTTGGCCTGCGCCGCCGCGAGCGCGAAGTCAGCGCCCGAGTCCTTCAGATGAGCGGCCTTTTGGACCAAGAGCCGCGTGGCGTCGATCTCGGTCGAGAGGTTGGCGAGCTTGGCTTGGATCGACTGGAACTTCGAGATCGGGCTTCCAAACGCCCGCCGCTCCTT
>VAWT01000410.1 GCA_005883415.1 Actinomycetota bacterium
GACGGCCGCTGCGAGCGGTGCGGGTCCGTCGTCGAGGCGCGACAGCTGGAGCAGTGGTTCTTCCGGATCACCGACTACGCGGACCGGCTGCTCGACGATCTCGACACGATCGACTGGCCGGAGCACGTCAAGGCGATGCAGCGCAACTGGATCGGCCGCAGCGACGGGGCCGAGGTGACGTTCCGCTGCGAGGAGCTGGGCATCGACTATCCGGTGTTTACGACTCGTCCGGACACGCTGTTCGGGGCGACGTTCTTCGTGATGGCGCCCGAGCACCCCGACGTCTTCCGGCTGGTCGAAGGAACCGAGCATGAACAGGATGTCCACGACTACGTCAATCGCGCCCTGACCGAATCGCCGGAGATCCGCGGCGCGGCCGAGAAGCCGAAGACCGGGGTCCCGCTGGGACGCACCGTCACGAACCCCGTCAACGGCGAGCAGATCCCGATGTTCGTCGCGGACTACGTGCTGATGGAGTACGGAACCGGCGCGATCATGGCCGTGCCCGCGCACGACCAGCGCGACTACGACTTCGCGGTGGCATTCGACCTGCCGATCCGGCAGGTCGTCGCGCCCGCCGACGGGGAGCCGCCGGAAGGCGAAGCATTCGTATCCCACTCGGAGGACGAACGGCTGATCAACTCCGGAGAGTTCTCGGGCATGAGCGCCACCGAGGGTCAGCGGGCCATCGTCGAGTGGCTGGACCACCAGGGAAAGGGCCACGCCTCGGTCAGCTTCAGACTGCGCGACTGGCTTGTCTCGCGCCAGCGCTACTGGGGCTGCCCGATTCCGGTTGTGTACTGCGAGCAGTGCGGGATGGTTCCGGTTCCCGAAGACCAGCTGCCGGTCGAGCTGCCGGACGTGAGGGACTATCAACCGAAGGGTCGCTCACCGCTCGCCACCGCGGAGGACTGGGTCAACGTCAAGTGTCCGGCGTGCGGTGGCACAGCGCGGCGCGAGACCGACACCATGGATACGTTTGTCGATTCCAGCTGGTACTTCCTGCGCTACTGCGACGCGCGCAATGACGAGGCCGCGTGGGATCCGGCAGTACTGCGCATGTGGATGCCCGTCGATCAGTACATCGGTGGCGTCGAGCACGCCATCTTGCACCTGATGTACGCCCGGCCGCTCGCTGCTATGTGCTGTTCATCGGCCCGCCCGAGCAGGACGCCGCCTGGTCGGAGACCTCGCTTGAAGGCGTGCATCGTTTCCTCTCGCGCCTGTGGCGCGTGGGGGTCGAGCTGGGCGATGCGGACGCGGGGGCGGACCCCCCGCCCGAGCCGGCCGGCGACGAGCTGACGATCGTCCGCAAGGCCCACTGGGCGATCGACAAGGTGACTGGCGACATCGCGACGCGGTTCGCGTTCAACACCGCGATCGCGGCCGTGATGGAGCTCGTGAATGAGGTCTACCGTCACACCGACGCCGACCCGGCAGCGCGTCGATTCGCGACCGCCACCGCCGCCTCGCTGCTGTTCCCGTTCGCGCCGCACCTCACCTCTGAGGTGTACGAGTTGCTGACCGGACGGAGGGTGTGGGAGGAGCCGTGGCCGGCGGCCGATCCGGACATGCTCCAGACCGACACGTTCGAGCTGGTGTGCCAGGTCAACGGCAGGGTCCGAGACCGGGTGAGCGCGCCCAGCGGTGCTCCGCACGAGGAGCTCGAGCGGCTGTGCCTCGAGGCGCGCGGCGTGCAATCGCATGTCGACGGGCACGAGATCGCCAAGGTGATCGTGGTCCCGGACAAGCTGGTCAACGTAGTGGTGCGCTGACCGGGCGCCATGGCCCCGGCCTATGTCGCGGTGGTCGGTCCTGGCGAGCCAGCGGCTGCCGAGCTCGAGCACGCTGAGGCGATCGGCCGCGAGCTGGCTCGCGCCGGCGTGGTGCTCGTGACGGGCGGACTCGGTGGCGTGATGTCCGCGGCGTGCCGCGGCGCAGCTTCGGCGGGCGGGCTCACCGTAGGCCTCCTGCCGGGCCAGGACCGCAAAGCGGCGAACGAATGGGTGACGGTGGCGCTACCCACCGGGCTCGGGGAACTGCGCAACGGCCTGGTGGTGCGCGCCGCCGACGCCGTGATTGCCGTCGGGGGCGCATACGGAACGCTGTCGGAGATCGCGCTGGCGCTCAGGACCGGAGTGCCCGTCGTCGGAGTCCGCACTTGGGAGATCGACGGGGTTGAGGAGGTGACCTCCGCGGAGCGCGCAGTGCAGCGCGCGCTCGAACTTGCGGTCCAGCGCGCCTCTTAGACTGGACCGGGTGCCGACGTTCAGGCCCGCTTATCTGATCCACGGCGATGACCACGGCCGCATCGCAGAACGCCGTGCGCGGTTGCGGGCGCTGGCCGAGAACGAGAGCGGCGCGCAAGGGGTCGAGCTGCTCGAGGCAGAACAGGCCACGCCGGACGCGGTCGCAGGTGCGCTGAACACCATGACGTTCGCGCTCGGTCGGCGGTTTATCGTCGTCGACGGCGCCGAGCGCTGGAAGGACAAGGATCTCGACCAACTCGAGCCGGCACTTACGGCCATCCCGCCCGATACGACCGTCGCGTTCTTCGCGCGCGAGGACAGCCGTCTAAAGGCGCCCAAGCGCCTTCACGACGCAGTTCGGAAGGCCGGCGGGGACGTCAGTTCGGAGGAGACGGTCAAGCCCTGGGAGCTGCCGAAGTGGGTGATCGCGCGGGCGCGTGAGCTCGAGCT
>VAWT01000141.1:0-7867 GCA_005883415.1 Actinomycetota bacterium
CCGGCGGTCGCTCGATCCGCACCGGCCCCGACCACAGGCCGTTCTCATACGGGATTCCGAGCTGCCCGGCGAGAAGCCACCAGAGATCGATCGATCGAGGCAGCCCATCGATCGGCCCGCCGCCCAGCCCGATGTCGCGCTTGTAGGCGACCGCCGAGCGATTGCCCCACGTGATCCGCAGCGGCGTCAAGTACGGCAGTCCGCCCATGGCAGTGGCGGTCTGAAAGGTGTCCCCGCCCAGCTCGGCGTAGCTGTCGGGGTTCTGGACGAGGTTGGCGCCCGAGGAGCCGACCGTCCCGGAGCTCGGGTCCCCCGGACCGCCGTACTCGGTAGCGCCCACAAGCTGGCCCTTGCCGGGAGGTCCCAGCCGGATCGAGCCGCTCGGCGAGCCGGCGCAGTCGTTGCCTTGCGTGAACACGCTGAGCAGCAGCCCGAGCAGGGCCGCGCCCACCCCGACGAGCGCCATACCCCCGATCGCCGCGACCACGACAACCACACCGCCCCGCGCTCTCGGTGTCCGCCTCATCGCGGCCACGATATCCGCGCCGCCACCAATTGAGTCTAATTGAGACCCTTTTGTTGCAACCGCAGTTTCGGTCTAATCTAATAAGGTCATGCCTCGCATCCTCGATGTCGAACAGGCCATGCTGCTGCTGGAGCTCGAAGCTCCCTTCGACCAGCGCCAGGTCCTCCTGGCGCGGCGGCGGATGGCGAAGCGCTGGCACCCGGACATCGCGCCCCCTGGTCGACAGCACGAGCATCAGCGTCACCTCCAGGCGATCAACGAGGCCGCCGACCAGCTTGCGGTGCTCGCGGAGTCCGCGCGGGGTGGTCGAGTTACGCGGGGCGCGGTCAAGGTCTCGGCGGCGGCGGCGCGTAAGGCCCGAGAGGACGCCGGACGGCGCGCGTATGAGGCCGAGCAGCGCCGCCGAGCAGCCGAGGAAGAGCGCGCCAAGCACGACCCGTTCGGCTCCCGCGTGCCCGACCACTCGGTCGTTCACCGTTACGCCCGGTGCGCCTCCTACCCCGAATGGGGCGTGGGCACGGTGACCGGCATCTACTTCTCCGGGGGGGACGACGACGTCCAGCAGTGGGCACGGATGTCGTTCCAGGTCGGTGTCCGCACCGTGCCTGCCGGGTCGCTTCAGTTCGTCGACTTCTCCCAGCCCGACCCGGCAGCCGACAGGGTGCAGCGGTTCATGACCGCCGCCCAGCACGCGCTGGCCGAGGGCGACGCCAGGCTCGCTGCGCAGCGGCTCATATACGCCCGCGACGCGGATCCCTCCAACCCCGTCGTGTTGCGACTGCTGACTGCCGCGTTTTGGCAGGCGGGCAACCTGCCCGCTGCGGCTCGAGCCGTGCGCGACTGGGCCCGCGCCGACACCGACCGCCCCACCCCGGAGCGCTTCGCGGCCCGGATCTACGAGGACATGGGCGCCATCGATCTGGCCGCCGACGCGGCTCACCGCGCGATCGAGCGCGCCCCAAGTGACGCCTCGGCCTGGGAGCGATTGGGCCGGCTGGCGCTACGGCTGATGGATCGGCAGCGGGCGATCTCGGCGCTCGAGCAGGCACGCGAGCTGGGCCCGTCCGTCGAGGGGCTGCTCGATCTCGCGCTCGCCTACCACCTGGCAGGCGACGTCGGCGCCGAGGTCTCGGTCTCAGAGGCCGCGACCAGGCTCGACCCACACTCGGCCGCAGCCTGGTCCCGCTACGCGCACGCGCTGGCCCGGACGGACCGCCTCGTTGAATGCGAGCGGGCCTGCATCCGAGCGCTGTCGCTGACCGACGACCCCGAGGTCGAAACGCTGCTTGCGCGAACCCGCGCCGCGGGCCCGCGGGAGCTCAACGGCGGCCGACCGGCACGGGGCGTGCTGGCGGAGCAAACCGCGGCATAGCTCGCGCGACGACCGCTAGGCGAGCGAGCCCTCGCGGCCGCAAACCGGGCAGGCCTCACCCGGCCCCAGGGGGCGTCCCCCGCACTCCGGGCAATCCTCGACGCGCTCGAGCACGCCCAACAGCTCCCCGACCCGGCATACAAGCAGGCGCTCCTCGTCGATCTCAACCCAGGTGCCAGCCGCTGCCGGGAACACCACGTGATCGCCTGGTCTGACGGGCATCTTCACCCCAACGTGGTCCCACCAGTCGAGCCCCGGCCCCACGGCCAGCACGATGCCCTGCTGGGGCGGCGGCTCGTCTGAGCCGGGAGGCACAAGCAGGCCGGACCGGCGGACCCGGTCGGGGTCCAGCTCCTTGATCACGACACGGTCGAACAGAGGGCGAAGCTGGTTACGCATGCGTAATTCATCATAGGCAGGTGCACGAAAGCCGTGAGCCTACTTAGGGAGCCTCCGGCGGCGATTAGTATCGGCCGGGATGTGCAAGCGCGTCGCGCTCGCGCGAGCTTTCGCACTCAATGCCCGGACGGTGATCATCGACGACTTCGACAGCGGCCTCGACGGCGTACCTTCGCTTCCCCCGACCCCCTAGTTGCGCAGTTCCTCACAGGAGCCGTATCCGGTCCGCTCGGATTGCGCGGCTCCGGCTGAGCGTCCGCTCGCCGCCGTAGGTTTCATGCATGCGCCTGATCGTTGCCCGCTGCGAGGTCCGCTACTCGGGCAGGTTGAGCGCCGTCCTGCCCGAGGCATTGCGGCTGATCATGGTCAAATCCGACGGCTCCGTGCTCGTGCACGCGGACGCCGGGGGGTACAAGCCACTCAACTGGATGACGCCGCCCACCGTCATCGAGGAGCGTCCCGGGCAGATGGTCGTGCGCAAGCGAGCGGGACAGAGCGAGGACCGGCTGGAGATCCAGATCTCTGAGCTGCTATCGGACGCCACCCACGAGCTCGACCCCGATCCCGCGCTGACCAAAGACGGCGTCGAGTCCCACCTCCAGGAGCTGCTGGCCGCACAACCCCAGTGGTGCGGCGATGGGTTCCGCCTCGTTCGCCGCGAGTGGCCGACGGACATCGGTCCGGTCGATCTCATGTGCCGTGACTCGGAGGAGGAGTGGGTGGCGGTGGAGATCAAGCGCGTGGCGGGGATCGAGGCGGTCGAGCAGCTGAGTCGCTACCTGGAGCGGATCCAGCTTGACCCGGAGCTGTCCCGCTGCCGCGGGGTGCTCGTGGCGCAGCAGATCAAGCCGCAGGCGCGGACGCTGGCCGGCGCGCGGGAGATCGAGTGCGTCGAGGTCGATCTGGGTGTGATTCGCGGCGAGCGGGAGCCGGAACTGAAACTGTTCGCGGCATGAACGATGAGCCAGCAGTCCTAAAACAACGCCGGGAGCGGATTCTCGAGATCACGATCAACCGTCCCGACCAGAGAAACGCGGTAAACGCCGCCGTCGCACAGGGCGTCGCGGCGGCGCTCGACGAGCTGGACGGCGACCCGGAGCTCTCGCTTGGGATTCTGACCGGAGCGGGGAAGGGCTTCAGCGCCGGCATGGACTTAAAGGCGTTCGTGGCCGGCGAGTCGGCGTACGCCGGAGATCGCGGATTTGCGGGCATCACCCAGCGCGCCGCTGAGAAGCCGCTGATCGCGGCCATCGAGGGGTTCGCAATGGCCGGAGGCCTGGAGATCGCCCTAGCGTGCGATTTGATCGTGGCAGCGCGCGGAGCGCGGCTCGGCATCCCCGAGGTCAAGCGGTCGCTTGTCGCCGCCGGCGGCGCCCTGCTGCGCCTGCCGCGTGTGCTGCCGCGGAACCTGGCGATGGAGCTGGCGCTGACCGGGGACCCGATCGACGCCGAGCGCGGCTACGAGCTGGGGCTCGTCAACCGGCTGGCCGAGCCCGGGCAGGCGCTGGCCACCGCGCTAGAGCTGGCCGAGGCCGTCGCCGCCAACGGTCCGCTCGCGCTCGCCGCCACCAAGCGGATCCTGGTCGAGTCGGTGGACTGGCCCTCTTCGGAGTTCTTCGCCCGCCAAGGGGAGATCGCGGGCCCGGTCATGGGATCGGAGGACGCCAAGGAGGGCGCCAAGGCCTTCGCCGAGAAACGAGCGCCGGTGTGGAAAGGCAAATAGGCGTTCCGGTCCGATCATGATCGGACCGGCCGGCCGGAACATGTTCCGGCCGGGGCCGGGCCGCATGCGGCCCGGCCTTAAAGATCAGTGATCTTCTCCGCCTTCTCCAGCCGCTCGGCGAGGCGGTTCATCCCGTAGCGCCGCGCCGCCTGGGCCCCGTGCTCGAGGTCGGTCGCGCGGTCGGGCGGACGCGGGACCTCGATCGGGCGCAAGGTCGCTATTTCTTTAAAGTGCGCAAGGTCCGCAGCGTTGTCAATCAGTGCGGAGCGGACTCGAGGTGATTCCTCATGGGCGTGCGCGATCGCCTGATCCAGAGAGTGGTGCTTGAGCAGCAGCTCGGCCGCCTTCTTCGGCCCGACTCCAGGCGCGCCCGGAAGCCCGTCGGATGGGTCGCCGCGCAGGGCGATGAAGTCGGGCACTAGCGCCGGCTCCACGCCGTAGCGGCGCTTGACCTCCGCTGCGTCCACCTCTTCGAAGCCGCTCGTGCCCTGCTTGAGGTACATGACACTCACCTGGTCTGAGACGCACTGATACATGTCGCGGTCGCCGGTCAGGATCAGCGCTCGCCCGCTGGCCACCGACTCGACAGACGCCAGCGCCCCCAGCAAGTCGTCGGCCTCGAGCTGGGAGGTCGTCTGGGTACTCCACCCGAACGCGTCGAACAGCTCCGGAGCCTGGTCGAACTGCCACTGAAGGGCGTCCGGCACCGGTGGGCGGTCTGCGTGGTAGGGCGGGTAAAGCGCCACGCGATACTCGGCGGCCTCCGCCCCGAAACAGACCACGATCGCCCGTGGCGTATGGTCGGCGGCGACGCGCAGCAGCACATTGACAGCCCCCAGCAGGGCGTTGACCGGGCGCCCATCGGTGCCCTTGATGGAGTCCGGTAGCGCGAAGAATGATCGATACAGCAGGAACGGGCCGTCGACGGCCAGCAGCGGAGGCGGCACGTGCGGGAGGGTAGGGCTAAACGACCGCGATGGCCTCGATCTCGATCATCATCTCGGGCAGCGCGAGCGCCGATACCCCAACGGCGCTGGACGCCGGTTGCGGTCCCTGGATGAACTCCGCCTTGATCCGGCCGTAGTCGCGCACGTTTGCGATGTCCGTCAGGAAGACCGTCAGCTTGACGATCGCCTCGAGCGACGCCCCCGAGGCTTCGAGCACCGTGCGCAGGTTCTCGACCGTCTGGCGGGTCTGGGCCTCGAAGTCGCCCGGCGCCACAACCTCGCCTTCCGCCGAAATCGCAGCCTGTCCGGAGACGAAGATCACCGACCGGCCGTCGTCGATCCGCCAGGCTTGAGAGAAACCGGCCTGGTCCTGCCAGCTCCAGGGGTTTACCTGCGTGCGTTCCATCAACGTCTCCTTTCCGTTTGTGTCCCGGCGGTGCGGTCGGTCGGGACCCTACCCGGCCCTGACCGTCGGGCCGGTCAGCCCCGCGGACACGACGCGGTAGGAGCCCGCGCCGGGAACTTTCACCCTGTAGGAGCCGCCTGTCCCCAGATGGGCGCGGCGAACCGTCTGCCAGCGTCGGCCGGCCAGCCGCTGGACGAGCAGCAGGCTCCCCCTGGTGCCCGGGAAGACCGTCCCGTAGACGATCGGGACCCCCGGCGTCAAGACCTGGTGCACATAGTCCGAGACCGCCGCGGCGGTCGCAGCCGTGAGCTTCGCGACATCGAGGCTGTGGCCGGCTGACGGCCCGCGCGCCGTGCGCGCCACCGCGCCGGCGTTGGTGGTGATCGTGGTGAAGTGCGCCGACGTCGTCAGCAGGCCGAAGCGCTGTTGAAGACCGGTGCCACTGACCGTCGTGCGGCCTTTCGTTCCCACGA
The DNA here is from genome assembly GCA_005883415.1 of Actinomycetota bacterium. Taxonomy (GTDB): domain Bacteria; phylum Actinomycetota; class Thermoleophilia; order Solirubrobacterales; family Solirubrobacteraceae; genus Palsa-465. The sequence continues at coordinate 5,847 of VAWT01000141.1, forward strand.
CCGACGCCGCCAGGATGCGCGGCGAAGCTCCGTGCCGTAGCACCTTGATCCCGACCAGTGAGCCTTTCACGAGCCCACTCAGCTTCCCCGCCGCTGCGGCCACCGACATCCGGTAGCCCCAGTGGTGGTAGGGGTCGCCGCCGGCGCCGTCGTATGGGTCCGGTACACCGCGAAGCCACGGCTGCGGCGACCCTCCGAAGACGTTCTCGACGTTCTCGGTGTAGCCCCCGGAGCTGGCGAAGAAGTAGGTGATGGCCGGCCTGCCGCCGTAGGTGACGATTTGGCCGGTGGTGGCGGCGACGGCGGCGTTTGTCGCGCGGGTCTCGGCGGCCACTCCCCGGTACGCCTGCGATCGGGTATCCGAATAAACGTCAAACGCGGCCCCACCGACCTGGCTGGTGATCGCGAACGTGCGGGCCGCCACGGCCTGCGCGTCGAGCGCCTGGGACGACCAGCTGGCCGACATCTCGGCGGAAACGACGCCTCGCACGTAGTCGTCGAGGCCCAGCGCGTCAACGGTCTCGACGCCTCCGCCGGCGGGCCGGAACTCGAGCGAGCCGCGGTAGCGCCCCAGCCCCGCGACGACCAGCGGACCGGGACCCGAGACCGTCAGCGGCGCCGAGAAGGTCCCCACCCGCCTGCCAGATGGGTCCACCAGCGCCAGCGAGCCACCCGACAGCGGCTGCACCGAGTAGGTGGTGCCCGCGATGAGCGGCGTCGAGCCCGCCTTGGTGGCGCCGCTGAACGCAGCCGAACCCGACTTGAGCAGGACCCGCACGATTCGGTTGGGGCTGGTGGCCCCGAGGGTCGTGCCCTGGTAGTAATGGCCGAGGATGGTCTGGTAGCTGGCGCCGTGCAGGGCATAGCCGTAGGCGCCGTACTGGCTCATCCCCACGCCGTGCCCGTAACCGCCGCCGCGGACGTAGAACACGCTCGCCGCCGACGCCGGCGCGGCAAGCGCGAGGGAGGCGGCGATCCCTAGGATGGTGCAGGTGAGCGATCGCAAGGCGTCAGATGTGTTCGTCGAGTGCCTGGAGTCCGAGGGCGTCCGTTATGTGTTCGGTATTCCCGGCGAGGAGACACTCGACCTTAGCGAGTCGCTTGCCAACTCTTCGATCCAGTTCGTGCCGGTCCGCCAAGAGCAGGGCGGCGCGTACATGGCCGACGCCTACGGACGCCTAACCGGTAGGGCGGGCGTCTGTCTCGGCACCCTCGGCCCGGGCGCCACGAACCTGGTGACGGCGGTGGCCGACGCCTTCCTCGATCGGGCTCCTTTGGTCGCGCTGACGGGTCAGTCCGACCTCGAGCGGATGCACAAGGAGTCGCACCAATACATCGACCTGATCGGCATCCTGCATCCGATAGTCAAATGGAAAGCGCGCGTGTCGAGCCCGCTCATCATCCCTGAGGTGGTGCGCAAGGCATTTGCCGTCGCGGAGTCGGAGAAGCCCGGAGCCACGCACCTCGAGCTGCCGGAGGACGTGATGGCGCAGCAGCTCGACGCCTCGCCGCTACCCCGACACGGTCCGGTCAAGCCCGAGCCCGGCATGCGCGAGCTGCAGGAGGCCGCCGACATCATCTGCAACGCCCAGCGGGTGGTGGCGCTGGCCGGGAACGGCGCCGTCCGGACCCGGGCCGGCGAGGCGCTGCGGACGTTCGCCGCCGAGACCGAGATCCCCGTCGCGGAGACGTTCATGGCCAAGGGACTGCTCGATGACGACGATCCGCGCGCGCTGGGGACGGTCGGACTTCAATCGCGCGACTACGCGATGGCGGGGTTCGACGAGGCGGATGTGGTGGTGACGATCGGCTACGACCTGGTCGAGCACGCTCCGGAGCACTGGAACCCGAACGGCGACAAGAAGATCGTGGTAATCGACACCGTGGCCGCCGAGATCGACGAGTTCTATCTGCCGGCTGTCGAGCTGATCGGCGAGATCCCCCACGTGCTCTCCAGGCTGACCAGCGCTTGCCGCCAGGATCCGACGCCAGGGGGATCGAGCAGCCTGCGCGAGGTGGTT
>VAWT01000141.1:7894-16153 GCA_005883415.1 Actinomycetota bacterium
AACGGGCTGGCGGGGCTGGGGTTCGCGCTGCCGACCGCGATCGGGGCGAAGCTCGTGTACCCGGACCGCAGCGTGGTTGCGGTGCACGGCGACGGGGGCTTTTTGATGAATGCCCAGGAGCTCGAGACGGCCGCCCGGCTGCGAACGCCGGTCGTCAACGTGATCTGGGAGAACAATGAATTTGGCTCGATCGCCTGGAAGCAGGACAAGAAGTTCGGCCGCCATTTCGGCGTCGACTTCGGCAATCCGGACTTCGTGAGGCTGGCGGAGGCCTTCGGGGCTGCGGCATGGCGCCTTGACAGCGCGGACGAGCTGGGCGACAGGCTGCGCCAGGCACTCGCGCTTGACCGGCCGTCGCTGATCGTCGTGCCGATTGACTACTCGCTCGACGTGGCGCTGTCCGATCAGCTGGGCGCCGAGACGGTCGCCACTTGAGCGACGGCCGCGACGTGCTCGTGGTCGGCGCCGGCATCGCGGGCCTGGTGACGACGCTGGAGCTGCTCGAGCGGGGACGCGAGGTGCTTCTCGTGGACCGCTGCATGCCGGAGGAGGTCGGGGGTCTGGCGCGCGAGGCGTTCGGCGGGATGTTCATGGTCGACAGCGCCGAGCAGCGCCGCTCGGGCATCGAAGACAGCGTCGAGCTGGCCCTCGAGGATTGGCTTCGGATCGCGGACTTCGAGGCCGGCGACGTGTGGCCGCGCCGGTGGGCGGAGGCGTACGTGGCCCGGGCGCGCGATGAGGTGGGCGAGTGGCTGAAGCGCTACGGCGTGAGCTTCTTCCCGGTAGTCAACTGGGCCGAGCGCGGGGTGTACGGCGACGGCAACTCCGTGCCCCGGTTTCACCTGACCTGGGGCACCGGCAAGGCGCTGGTCGACGCCATGTGCGCGGCGCTCCAGGCCCATCCGGGGCTCGAGCTGCGCTTCCGCCACCGGGTGCGCGGGCTGATGATGCGCCGCGGGCGCGTGGCCGGGGCCCGAATCGTCGACGAGACCAGCGATTCCGAGTACGAGCTCGCGGCGCGGCACGTGGTCATCGCCGCCGGTGGGATCGGCGGCAACCTAGACCTGGTCAGACGTAACTGGCCCTCGAACCTGGGCGGGGCGCCGAAGGAGATCCTGATGGGATCCCACTACTACGCCGACGGGACCATGCACCAGGAGGTCAAGCGCGTCGGCGGGAACGTGACCCATCTGGCGCGGATGTGGAACTACGCCGACGCGGTCCGCCACCCCAAGCCGCGACGGCCCCTTCATGGTCTGAAGCTGATCCCGCCGCGCTCGGGCCTGGTACTGGATCCCACCGGCCACCGGTACGGGCCGATTCCCCTGATCCCCACCTTTGACGCCTACTACGCGCTCGAGCGGATGTGCGAGGACGACCGCAAGTACTACTGGATGATCTGCAACTGGAAGATCGCCAAGCGCGAACTCGACGTCTCGGGCTCAGAGCACAACCCGGCCATCCGGGAGAAGCGGCTGGTCCGCTTCCTGCTCGGGGTCTTGCTCGGCAAGCCCACGCTCGTCAAGTACTTCGTCGATCGCTGCCCGGACTTCGTCACGGCTCGCACGCTGCCCGAGCTGGCGGTGCGGATGGCTGAGGTCACCGGCGACGACGCGCTGGACGCCGAGCTGGTGCAGTCCGAGGTCCGCCACTACGACGACACGATCGGGCGCGGGCGCCCGCTGTTCAACGACGATCAGCTGCGCCGGATCGACCAGCTTCGCCGGTGGCGGGGCGACAGGCTGCGGACGGCGCGATTCCAGGCGATCGACGACCCCAAGGCCGGGCCTCTGATCGCTATCCGGATGACCGTCCTGGCGCGCAAGAGCCTGGGCGGCATCCAGACCGACCTGGGCAGCAGGGTGCTGCGAGCGGACGGGGAGGCCCTCCCCGGGCTCTACGCGGTCGGGGAGGCCGCCGGCTTCGGCGGCGGCGGCATGCACGGCAAGCGCTCGCTCGAGGGGACGTCGCGGCGACGCACGGCTACGCGCTCGTGTTCCGGATCGGTGCGGTCCTGCTCGTGATCGGCGGCGTCCTCGTGCTGGCGCTCCTCGAGCGCGGCGTCAGCACCGAGATGCGTCAGCCCGGCGCGGAGGAGCTTCCCGAGCCGGCGGCCGCCCCGGCGTAGGCGTCGGCGCAGCTCGAGCGCGAACGATGTCCCTCCACTTCGGACAGTGCGAAGTGGAGGGACAAAGTTCGTTGACCCGCTACAGGTTCCCCTGCGCCATCTTGCGCAGATCCATCACCCGGTCGTACGTCTCCGGATCGACGCCCTTCTCGAGCGCCACGTCCCTCAGCATCCGGCCCGACTCCGCGGCCTCCTTGACGATCTCTGTCGCCTTGTCGTAGCCGATCGCGGGGTTGAGTGCGGTGGCGGCCGCCAGCGTCGACTCGGCCGAGCGCTTGCAGCCTTCCTCGTTAGCGCGGACGCCGTCGATGCACCTCTCCGCGAACGCGCGGGCGGCCGCCGCCAGCAGGTGGATCGACTGAAGCAGGTTGCGGGCGATCAGCGGCACCCGCACGTTCAGTTCGAAGTTGCCCTCCAGCCCGCCGATCGTGATCGCCGCATCGTTGCCGATCACCTGGGCCGCGACCTGCATCACGACCTCCGGGATCACGGGGTTGACCTTGCCGGGCATGATCGAGGAGCCCTTCTGCAGCTCGGGAAGGAGCAACTCGCCGATCCCCGCCCGAGGTCCTGAGCCCATCAGCGCCAAGTCGTTGGCGATCTTCGTCAGCGACACGGCGATCACCTTCAACGCCCCGGAGAGCTCGACCAGTGCGTCGCGGTTGCCGTGGGCCTCGAACGGAGCGTTGCGCACCCGCCGGGCCCCGAGCCTCACCTGCGCGGCGTAGCCGGAGAACTCCTGTCCGAGAGTGACGGGAACGGCGTCCATCAGGTGTGTGCGCCCCGCCTTGACGATGTCGCGGAACTCATCAGCCTTGGCCTGAAGGGAGGACTCGAGCTGCTCGAGCGCCGGCAGCAGGTCATCGGTGCACTCGGCCAGCGCCGCCAGATGGGCCGCGGACGGGAACACGTCGTTGGAGGACTGCCCCATGTTGACGTGGTCATTGGGGTGCGCTTCGTCTCCGGCGAGGTTCGCGATCACCTCGTTGGCGTTCATGTTGGAGGAGGTACCGGAGCCGGTCTGGAAGACGTCGATCGGGAACTGGTCATCGAACTCCCCTTCCGCGACCCGATCGGCCGCGCTTGCGATCCGGTCGGCGAGTCCGTTGTCGAGCTGGCCCAGATCGGCGTTCACGCGGGCGGCCGCGCCCTTGATACGGCCCAGCCACCTGATCACGGGAACCGGAACTCGCTCGCCGGAGATGGGGAAATTGGCGATCGCCTTCGTCGTCTCGCCTCCCCACAGCTGTTCTTGCTCGGTAATGCCCATGCCGGTAAGGCTACTCATCCACAGAAGGCGATCAGCTCGCGCGCCAGGCCCACCGGATCGTCGTAGGCGATCAAAAATCCGGCGCCTGCGAGCGTTCGTAGCTGCGCGTCGGGCAGCAGGTTGAGCGCTTCTTGCGCCGCGTCGAAAGGATGCAGGCGGTCCTCGTCGGCCCACAGCAGCAGCACTGGAAGCGCGATCTGCGGATATGCGTCGAGCAGCTGTCGCTGCGGCCCTCGCGGCCAGCGGCGAGCAAACTTGGCCCACGAACGTGCGCGGTTGCCGTTACCGCCCACATCGGCGAACGCGTGCCGTACGAGATCGCGCGTTGCCGGGTTGGCCTGCACGGACAGCCGCTCGCCCACCGACGGGCGGAAGACCAGCGTGGCGGCGCGGGAGAGCACCCGGTCGAGCCCCGGCAGCGCGCCCGCCCGGCAGGCAGCGCGCCAGGCGGCGCGCTTCATCCGCTGCTGCTCGCGGCGGTGCAGGCGGGTGGGCATGACAACCAGGCGTGCGGGCGTGATCAGGCCGTCCGCGGTGGCCCGCAGGGCCACCTCCGCTCCGAGGTCGTGGCCGGCCACCAGCGGCCGAGGCCCCAACACCTCGCGGCAGAAGCCGGCGATCACCTCGCTGAGCCACTCCACCGTATAGGGATGCCGGGGGCGGTCCTCGGAGTCGCCGTGAAGCGGCAGGTCGGGCAGCACCACACGGAAGCGGCCCGACAGCGGCCCAACCACCGGACCCCACTCCCGATGGGAGAGACCGAGGGAGTGAAGCAACACGAGCCCTGGACCGGTGCCCGTCTCCCGGTATGCCACCCGCGCCCCGTCGCGGTGGTGATAGAGGCGCAGGCGCATAGCTGGATCGTGACACTGCCCTGCCACAATCGGCGACCCAATGGCCCATCGCCCGGTCGATCCGCAAGCATCGTTTCCCGACATCGAGCTGGAAGTGCTCGAACGCTGGCGCCAGCGCAACGTGTTCGCCGAGTCGCTCAGGCGACGTGAAGGCGCGCCGTCCTGGGGCTTCTACGAGGGGCCGCCGACCGCCAACGGCGCTCCGGGCGCCCACCACGTGTTGGCCCGCGTGTTCAAGGACATCTTCCCGCGCTACAAGACGATGTGCGGTCATTACGTCGAGCGCAAGGGCGGCTGGGACTGCCACGGGCTGCCCGTGGAACTGGCGGTGGAGGAGGAGCTCGGCTTCTCCTCAAAGGCCGACATCGTACATCGAGTCGGTGTGGTGGGCGCTGAAGACGATCTACGAGAAGGGACTGCTGTACGAGGAGCTGAAGGTAGTTCCCTACTGCCCGCGCGACGAGACCACGCTCTCAAGCCACGAGCTAGGCCAGCCGGGCGTCTACCGGGACGTCATCGATCCCAGCGTGTACGTGCGCCTGCCGGTCGTCGAGGACCACGGTCCCGCCCGGCAGGGCGACGAGCTGATCGTATGGACCACCACGCCCTGGACACTGGTCTCCAATGCCGCAGTGGCGGTGGATCCCGAGCTGACCTACGTAAGGGCGCGGAGCGGGGATGGGCGGGTCGCAATCGTGGCTGAGGCCCCGCTAGAGCGGGTCCTGGGCCCGGGGACCGAGGTGCTCGAGCGCTTCCCGGGTGCGGCCCTCGAGGGGGCGAGGTATGAGCCACCGTTTGACTTCATCACCGGCACCGAATACGGGCCCAAAGGACACACGGTGGTCCCCGGAGACTTCGTCTCCGCCGAGGAAGGCACGGGCCTCGTCCACACGGCGATCGCGTTCGGCGAGGACGACTTCCGCCTCGGCGAGCAGCAGGGCTTGAACGTGATCAATCCCGTCTGCACCGACGGAACCTACGACGAGCGGATCGGTCCGTACGCCGGGCGGTGGGTCAAGGACGCGGACCCCGACCTGATCGAGGATCTGCGGCAGCGCGGCCGGCTGCTCCGCGCCGAGACCTACGAACACTCCTATCCCCACTGCTGGCGTTGCGGGACTCCGCTGCTGTACTACGCCAAGCCGTCCTGGTTCATCGCCACCAGCCGGATCAAGGACCACCTGCTGGGGGCCAACGAGGCCGTCAACTGGTATCCCGAGCACGTCAAGCACGGTCGCTTCGGCAAGTGGCTCGAGGGCAACGTCGACTGGGCGCTCTCTCGCGAGCGATATTGGGGGACGCCGCTGCCGATCTGGCGCTGCGACAAAGCCCACACCCGCGCGGTGGGGTCCCTGACCGAATTGCGCGAGCTCTCGGGCGTTTCCCTGGAAGACCCGCACCGGCCGTTCGTGGATGAGGTGTCGTTCCCCTGCCCCGAGTGCGGCTCGGAGTCCAAGCGCGTCGAGGAGGTCATCGACGTGTGGTTTGACTCCGGCGCGATGCCGTTCGCCCAATACCACGCGCCGCACGAAAACGAGGATCAGTTCGAGGCCCGCTTCCCGGCCGATTTCATCTGCGAGGCGCTCGACCAGACTCGCGGCTGGTTCTACTCGCTGCTCGCGGTGGCCACGTTGTTGTTCGACCGCTCCTCGTATCGCAACGTCGTGTGCCTGGGGCTGATCCTCGACGAGCAGGGGCGCAAGATGTCCAAGTCGCTCGGCAACATCGTCGAGCCATGGGATGTGCTCGACCGCTTCGGCGCCGACGCCCTTCGCTGGTATTTCTTCACCTCCAAGCAGCCGTGGGACGGCTACCGGTTCTCGCTAAAGACCATCGAGGAGTCGGTCAGGCAATTCCTGCTGCCCCTGTGGAACACGTACAGCTTCTACGTCCTGTACGCGAACGCGAATGGAGTGGATGCCGATGTCGCGATGGACGACGCGGACGGTCTGGGTGAGCTCGACCGCTGGGCGCTCTCCAGGTTGAGCGCCACCGTGGAGATGGCCCGCGAGCGGCTCGACAATTACGACGCCACCAACGCCGGGCGCGCGATCGCCGCCTACAGCGATGAGCTTTCGAACTGGTACGTGCGCCGCTCGCGCCGGCGATTCTGGGACGGCGACGGGCCCGCGTTCGCGGTGCTGCGCACCTGCCTGGTCACGGTCGCCCAGCTGCTCGCGCCCTTCTGCCCGTTCGTGGCAGACGAGATCTACGACAACCTCGACGGCGCTGCGGCCAGCGTCCACCTGACGGATTTCCCGGAGCCGGGTGAGCGCGCCCCTGAGCTCGAGCGGGAGATGGCGATCGCGCGCGAGACGGTCAGACTCGGTCTGGCCGCGCGAGCCCAGTCCAAGCTCAAGGTCCGCCAGCCGCTGCGGGCAGCGGTAGTGGTGGCGACGGGGCACGAGCGAGAGGCGATCGAGCACCTGGCCGAGGTGGTGCGAGAGGAGCTCAATGTGAGGGAGCTGCGGTTCGTCTCCGAGGCCGACGAGCTTGGGCGGGTCGAGGTCAAGCCCAACTACCGGACGCTCGGGCCTCGGTTCGGCAAGCAGATGCCGACGGTGGCGGCGGCGATCGCCGGGCTCGACGCCGACCGTGCCGCAAGCGCCCTGCGCAACGGGGGGAGGGTGGCGATCGACGTGGCGGGCACCGACCACGAGCTGGGGCGCGAGGACCTGCTGGTGGCGATGAAGCCGCTGGAGGGCTATCAGGTCGAGCGCGAGGGCACGCACGCCGTTGCGCTCGAGCTCGCCGTGGACGACGAGCTCCGCGTCGAGGGATGGGCGCGCGAAATCGTCCACGCCATCCAGGCCGCGCGCCGCGACGCTGGACTTGAAGTCTCCGACCGGATCGTCCTCACCCTGGCCGGCGACGACGCGCTGCTTGAGGCCGCCCGTTCGCACGAGCCATACGTCGCCGGGGAGACGCTGGCGGTGCGGGTCAACTACGACGGCGTCGATGGCGGTCAGCGCGTGCGGGTCGACGGGCGCGAGCTACGGGTCGCCGTCGCGCGGGTGTAGCACGCGTCGACAGCTCGGGCGGAAACGGGTCGGCGTCCGGCGCTAGTGTCCTCGTCCATGGCGATCGACGAGTCACAAATTCAGCGTGAGAAGGACCGACTGCCGCCCGGATGGGGGCGGTTCGGAAAGGCGCTGTCCCATCTCGGACAGGTCGCTCAGCCCGATGAGTCGTTGCTCTCGAGCTGCATCGGCATCAACCCCGAGTTCAAGATCGGCGGTACGCTGACCCAGCCTGCGGTGGGGCTTGCAGCGGGTGCTGTCGCCGGCCGCATGGCGGGGATCGCGGCGGCCGCGACGAAGGACACAAATCTCCTACTCGCTGCCACCGACAAACGCATCATCGCGATGGCCACTGGCCTAAAAGGCGACCCCCGCGAGCACGCATCCATTCCATACGAGGGACTTGAGATCGCGGCCGTCGAAAAGAAAAAGATCTCACTGCTCTGGCCCGAAGGGTCACTTCAGCTGGGCGGCATTCACAAGAAGCAGTTGCCCGCCTTCGTTGAAGCGATACGAGCGCGCGCGGGCAGGCCGTAACGCCTCCCGACGGCTTTAATATCTACGAAGCAGGGGCGAGCTGCACGCGCGCGGGGTCCTACTCCGCCCCTACGCCAGCGACGGCTCGAGCTCGGCCTCGAGCTTGCGCTTCGGATAGGCGCCGATCACTTTCTTGGCCACCTGCCCGCTCGAGAATAGGATCAGCGTCGGGATCGACATCACGTCATAGGTGATCGCCGTCTGCTGATTCTCGTCGACGTTCATCTTGACGACCTTGAGAGCGTCGGGCCGCTCCTTGGCGATCTCCTCGACGACTGGGGCAACCATCCGGCACGGCCCGCACCACGGCGCCCAGAAATCCACCAGTACCGGCGTCTCTGCCTCGAGAACCTCGGCCTGGAAGTTGTCGTCAGTGACCTCGGTGACGGTGCCTGCCATCTCTTCTCCTTCGGGGCGGGTTGCTTCAAAAAGTATAGCGTAGGTCATCGG
>VAWT01000411.1 GCA_005883415.1 Actinomycetota bacterium
CGGGTACCGCACGCCGACCATCCAGCGGCTGCGGCTCGGGGCCCGGCGCGACGGAACGCTTACCGCGCTCATTCACGACGCGATCATCCAGACCTCGACAGTGCACGAGTTCGCGGAGCAGGCGGCGACCTGCTCGCGAATGATGTACGGGTCGCCGAACATCCGCACCACCCACCGGCTGGCGGCACTCGACGTACCGACGCCCGCCTGGATGCGGGCGCCCGGCGAGTGTCCGGGCATGTACGCCCTCGAATCCGCGATCGACGAGCTCGCCGTGGCCTGCGGCGTGGATCCTGTCGAGCTGCGCATCCGCAATGACCCGGACCGCGACCCGGAGAGCGGCCTCCGGTGGAGCTCACGCAACCTGGTGACCTGTCTGCGCGAGGGCGCGGAGCGCTTCGGCTGGCAACCTCGCGACCCGACCCCAGGCACGCGCAGCGACGGCAGCTACAGGGTCCAGATCGGCGCCGCCGATATCGGCACCGGGGCCCGTACCGTCCTGACCCAGATCGCGGCAGACGAGCTCGGCGTCCCATTCGAGCAGGTCCACATTGACATCGGCGACAGCGCGCTGCCGTTCGCCTTCGTGGCCGGGGGATCGAGCGGAACCGCCTCCTGGGGGTCCGCGGTCGTGCTCGCCTGCCGACAGCTGCGGGAGCGGCTGGGGGCCGGGGAGCAGTCCCCGATCGAGGTGGAGGCAGACAGCGCATCTGACATCGACGCTCAGCGGGATGACCTCTCCCGCCACGCCTTCGGGGCCCAGTTTGCCGAGGTCAGGGTGGACGTCGACACCGGTGAGGTGCGTGTCCCCAGGATGCTCGGCGCGTTCGCCGCCGGCCGGATCCTCAATCCGATGACGGCTCGCTCGCAGTTCATCGGGGGCATGACCTGGGGGCTGTCGATGGCGCTCCTCGAGGAGAGCGTGATGGACGTGGAGTTCGGCGACTACCTCAACCACGACTTCGCCCAGTACCACGTGCCGGCGTGCGCGGACGTACTTGACATCGACGCCTTCTGGGTCGACGACCCGGACGAGAACCTGAACCCGATGGGCTCGAAGGGGATCGGCGAGATCGGGATCGTCGGCGCCGCGGCAGCGATCGCCAACGCCGTCTATCACGCCACCGGCAAGCGGATTCGGGACCTGCCGATCACGCCGGCGAGGCTCGTGGAGTAGGAACTCGCGCCAGACGACAGGCAATCCGGGCCCGGGTGGGGCGAGCCGTCTCCCCGTTTTTGCTAGGAACCAGGCTGCGCAGCGTCGTCATGCCGCCGTATCGTTGCGCTGCGCTTGCAGGGTTTCCGCGACGAGCCTCCCTCGAGGCCAGTCTCCATGAGCGTCACCACGACCCCACCTCCCGCGCCGCCAGCACCGCCCACCCGAGTGGCTCCTCCTCGGACCCCGCCTCCCGAGCCACCGCCGGAGCCGCCGCGCGCATGGATCGTCTGGCGCGTGATCCTCGGGTGCGTGGCGGTGCTGCTGTGCGCTGCCGTGACCAGCGCCGTGTTCTGGTCCGCGCAAGCACACGACCACGACTCCCGTCCTCCCGCACTCCAACGAGATGCTGCTCGTGCGCTTCGACCCGGCCAAGCCCTACATCTCGATGATGTCGGTCCCGCGCGAGCTCATGGCCACCATCCAGTGCCCCAACGGGCCAGCCACCACTCGCCTCAACTACGCACTCACGTGCGGGGGGATCCCGACGCTGGTGAAGACGATCAAGCAGGTGACAGGCGTGCCGATCAACCATGTGGTCGAAATCAACTTCAACCAGTTCAAGAACGCGGTCAACGAGATGGGCTGCGTCTACTCGACCATCGACCGCCGCTACTACCACGTCAATGTGCCCGGCGGCGAGCAATACCAGGAGATCAACCTCCGGCCGGGCTACCAGCGGCTATGCGGAAGCGAGGCGCTCCAGTTCGTCTCCTACCGGCACAGCGATACCTCCCTGGTCCGCGACGCGAGAGACCAGAGCTTCCTGCTGGACGTCAAGCGGGAGTACGGCCCAACACTGGTGGACAACGCCCACAAGTTCGAGCAGATCTTCGGGCGATCGGTCGAGACCGATCGCACGCTGCACACCACCAGCGGAATCCTCGACCTACTCGGCACCCTGGTCAACTCCTCTTCGCTCCGCGTGCGCCAGGTTCAGTTCCAGGTCAACCTCCAGCCGAACGGCGCCAACCCCTGTTCCTGCGACACCGCGACGCCTCAGCAGGTCAGCGCAAGCGTCAACGCGTTTCTGAACGGTGGCTCGGGGATCCCGTCGAAGAAGAAGGTCGCGGCAGTCGCGGGCGCCACGCGCAAGCCCGGCGTTCAGGCCAAGTTGCCGCTCGTGCCTGTTTCGTCCGACGAGTTGTCGAAGGCTGTGAATGCCGCAGCCGGGATTCCGTTCCGGCTCGAGATCCCGCGCGTCAAGGACAAAAACGGGAGCCTTACGCCGCTCTCGATTCGCGACTACCCGATCCAAGCGCCCGACGGAAGCCAGTACGCGTCCTACGTCGCGGTCTTCCAGGCAGGTGGTTTTGGCCAGTACTACGACGTCCAGGGGACCACCTGGACGACCGCACCGGCGCTCGACAATCCCGACCAGACAATCCAAGTCGGATCGCGCACCTACTACCTGGACTACGAGGGCCAGCACCTCGTGACGGTGGCCTGGTTCGAGCACGGCGCCGCGTACTGGGTGCGCAACTCATTGACGGACGCCCTCGGAAACGGCGAGTTGCTGGCGATCGCCGAGCAGACGGCGCCAGCCACGGCGCGAGTCGGGCGCCAGCTCGGGCTTGGAGCCGCCGTCGTACCGCAGCGAATCGTCACCCAGCCCGAGTACAACCTCAAGAACACGCTCGGATCGCTCGGGGGGCTCGTGGCGCTGTTGGCGCTGCCGCTGTTGGCGATCCCGTTCTTCCACCGCCGCAGGGAGCTCGGCAAGCTCAGGGCCCAGCTTGCGGCCACGCTCCACTTCGAGGCTGAGCTAAGGGCCGCCGCCCCCGGCGCAGGCCCCGCCATTGCTCAAAGCGGATGGAGCCCGCCAGTGTCCACCGTGCCCCGGCTCTCACGCCGCGCGCGGCTGCTGGCCGGCGCGGGCGCGCTACTTCTGGCGGCCGTGGGCGCGGCCGGGATCCTCGTCAACCTTCAGGGCGGGACCACGCCCAAGCAGGTCACCCACCGCGTCATTCAGACGACCCCGTCGGTACCGGTCGCGGTGCTGAACGCGTCGAAGACGCCCGGCGCTGCGGGCAAGCTCGCGAAGCAGCTCCGCGGCCACGGGGTGAAGGTCGCCGCCGTC